>NZ_JBGTFY010000232.1:0-29705 GCF_041747015.1 Nostoc sp. | reverse complement strand
TAGCATCCAGAGGTTCAAAAACCTTGCACTTTCGTCGGCGAGCGCCGGGCAAATTGGGAAACTAAGCGACGAAACTACTATTTTGTAAGCTGTGTGGCTTCTAGATTCGCTCTGGAGACTTATTCAGCAAGCCCTAATTACTCAGCATTCAGGATTGGTAATTCAGTACTCTCACCGTCAATTCCTCTATCTTTGGTTTGTGATATCACCCAGTAGCGATAATCTGCCAAAAGTTGATTTAATAACCGTTGCTTAACCGACAACAGCACGCTTTTGAGCAAACCATTGCCAGTAGCTTCTAAAATCGGCTTGGGAGTGAAGGAAAATGGCGGTGGAAAATCCACCAGCACTTCTAAATCAGCTTTTCCTTGCAGGTGAGTGCCAGTGCTAAACTCTTTAGGAGACAAATACCCTTTTAAATTGAGAGCAAAGCGCTGGTTAATATACTCGAAACCCAGGATTTCACAGCCGAGCGATCGCAAATAAATTATTCCATTTGATTCTGCCCAAACTCTCATGTCTACAGTAGGTTGAATACTTAGTGACATAAAAGTTAGCGGACGCATTTTCAAGCGAAATACTTCCTCAGAAAGCTGCTGAATCCGGCTATTATCAACCAAAGCCTTAACCAGACGTTGAGGCTGACGCAAGTAGTGCTGAATAGGAATAGGCTGCTCTGGAACAGCAATTTCCACTGATTGGGAGGCAGTAAACTTGGTAGCCATGAATTGAAGGAAGTAATTGTTTGATACTTCTATTATTGATTAATTTATTATGTTTATTTTTTTAATTTAATTTACATTGGGCTAGCAATTTCAACAAGAATTCCATCCAAATCACGGACATAAGACACTGTTTGTCCCCAAGGCTTGACTTTGGTATCTACAACAATCACAGCACCAGCTTTTATGGCACGCGATAAAGCTGCTGTTATATCGTCTGTTACAAAGCCAACCTCAATACCAGCAGGTAGATTTGACAGACTGTTTTCTTGGAATCCTTGGGGAAGGTTAGATTTTGCCAGTTCATTTGAGGCAAAAGCGAGAGTTGTTCCACCCGTTTCCATCTCGGCGTATTGCTTGCTCTCGTGAATAAATTGCTGTTTCAGTCCAAACGCCTTTTCATAAAAAGCGACTGATTGAGCAACATCCTTTACATAAAGAATTGTGTAAGAGAACTTCATAATCTTTAATTTCCACTGAAACAACCACTGAAATAAAGTTAGTACATTTGCTCTACTTAGTCAAGCACCTACAACGTTGTACAAGTACAAATTGTATAATTACATTACCTACAAGAGCGGTACGTAATTAAATGAATCAAATTAAAGCAATATTCTCGGTCAATAAATAAAGGCTAGGTTTACTTCCGATATAGTCTATAAATTGAGCAGATAACTAATAAACAGATGACTTTATTGATCGCACATTTAGGTCCTCCCGGCACTTACTCAGAACAAGCAGCGGTTTTTTATGTCAATTGGTTAAGCAAAAGTACGGGATTTGAAGCTACTTTATGCCCATATCTAAGCATTTCCCAATCACTGCACGCCGTTGCTAACGGTCAAGCCCACTTGGCTGTTGTGCCTGTGGAAAATTCTATTGAAGGGAGTGTCACCATAACACTAGATACCCTTTGGCAGTTGGACAGTTTACGAATTCAGTTGGCTTTAGTATTACCCATTGCCCATATGTTAATTTCCTGCGCTACTAGCTTAGATAGCATTAAAACTGTTTACTCTCACCCGCAAGCTTTGGCACAATGTCAAGGATGGTTAGAGCGCTTTCTGCCAACTGTACAGATTATTCCAAACAATTCTACAACCGAAGCACTACAGCGATTGGAACAAAATACCACAACAGCAGCGATCGCCTCTAGTAGAGCAGCTCAACTCTACAACCTGCCGATACTTGCCAGTGGTATTAACGACTATCCAGAAAACTTTACTCGTTTTTGGGTAGTAAGTAAGGATGAACTGGATGCTGAATACCATGCATCAACAACAAATGCTAGTCACACATCACTGGCTTTTAGTATGCCTGCCAACACACCCGGAGCCTTAGTTAAACCTTTACAAATATTTGCTCAACTAGGAATTAACCTCAGTCGGATTGAATCTCGTCCGACGAAGCGATCGCTAGGCGAATACTTGTTTTTCATGGATCTAGAAGCGGATGCCAACCAAGCCCAAATGCAATCTGCTTTAGCAGAATTAACTATGCATACAGAGATTTTAAAAATTCTTGGAACTTACAATATTTTACCGATCAGGGCTGTGAGTTGAGAAGTTAGAAGTTAGAAGTTAGGAGTTATCAGTTATCAGCTAGGGAATATAAATTATAAGTTCTCAATTTTTTATTTTTTGTTATTTCTTCCTAACTGCTAACTCCTCACTCCTCACTTTTCATTAAATGTGTCTTTGAGAACAGCGCGAGCCGCCAAGTGATTCCGAGTAGAAGTTAAGATTTCTGCTTCCCGCTCTAGACGAGTTGCAGTATCTTGCATTTCTAATAATAACTGCTGCTCTGCGGCGACACCGTAGAGATTACTGGCTACCCAATAAGATAGCTCTGTTGGTAAATCAGGCAAATCTTCTGGCAACTCAATATTTTGTTCAGTTAATTTGGCTGACAGACGCACAACATCTCGCAGTAGTTGTTCTACTTCAGTTGACAAAGGTCGCAAATCTTTAGTCGGTGGGTGGTCTTCAATCCACTCTACTAAGCCAACGCGGTATGGCTTTTCACGAATATACTCTAATACACGAAATCTTTGTTGCCCTAAAGTCAACATCTTCATCCGATCATCTGGCATCCGTTGGTGATGAACAATTTCCGCACAGCAGCCAGTGTCTGCAATTGTGCCTTTAACTGGATCTACCATCAAAACACCGAATCTGCGATCGCTCTCCAAAATCGTGTTCATCATGATTCGGTAGCGAAATTCAAAAATGTGCAGAGGCAATGGTCTGGTAGGAAACAGAACTACTTCAGGTAACGGGAACAGAGGTAGTTCACGAACTGCAATTTTAGAAGATGATGTCATTGTTACCTTAGTATAAACTTAATCATTAAAATTTATTTTTCTCTGCTTTTTCGGTATTTTGTTTCCATTCTATCATTTGTTTCCTAGCTAAATAAAAGCCCTGAGATATATTTCTTCAGGGCTATGCAAATATTTATACTAATGTCATTAGTTATTTTTTATTTTCAAAGTACTAATGACTAATAACTAATTAAAGTTTAACTTCGATATCCACACCCGATGGTAAATCCAATTTCATCAGGGCATCAATAGTTTTAGAAGAAGGCTGGTAAATGTCAATAATCCGCCGATGAGTACGGGTTTCAAAGTGTTCTCGTGAATCTTTATCTACGTGAGGCGATCGCAGTACACAATAGATCCGGCGTTTTGTTGGTAAAGGAATTGGGCCTATGGCTGTAGCATTGGTGCGGTTAGCTGTGTCTACAATCTTCTCGCAAGATGCATCCAATAAGCGTCGGTCAAAGGCTTGTAAGCGAATTCTAATCTTCTGCTGCTGTAGAGTTGCCATCTTTAATTGTCCAGGTTCTGCGTAATTAGGGGAGTGGGTACAGGGTACAGGAAACTATCATCTGTCCCCTGTAACCTTCTTTATAGAGGAAGAGAAAGGAGCAGAGAGGCATTATACCATCTCTGCTCCTTCGTTATGAGCAAAAAGGTGCTACTTCAAAATTTTGGAGACGACACCAGCGCCGATGGTGCGACCACCTTCACGAATAGCGAAGCGCATTCCTTGTTCAATAGCGATCGCGTTGATCAATTCTACTGTCATCTTGATGCGATCGCCTGGCATCACCATTTCAACTTCTTTGCCATCATCCGAGGTGTAGGCTTTGATAGTCCCAGTTACATCAGTTGTCCGTACATAGAACTGGGGACGGTAGCCAGCGAAAAATGGAGTCTTACGACCACCTTCTTTTTCTGTTAGGACGTACACCTCACCTTCAAATTGAATGTGAGGTTTAATTGAACCTGGCTTAGCGATTACCATACCCCGTTCGATATCAGCCTTCTGGATACCCCGGAGTAGTACGCCAGCGTTATCACCAGCCATACCTTGGTCAAGACTCTTCTTGAACATCTCAATACCAGTTACGGTAGTGGCGCGAGTATCTCTGATACCCACTAGTTCAACGTTATCGCCGACTTTGACTATACCCCGCTCAATCCGACCTGTGGCGACAGTACCACGACCTGTAATTGAGAACACGTCTTCTACAGCCATCAGGAATGGCTTATCAACATCCCGCTCAGGAGTGGGAATGAAAGAATCTACAGCGTCCATCAATTCGTAGATTTTGTCTACCCAAGGATTTTCACCCCGTTTGGTCTTAGGATTCTTCGCCATTACTTCCAGAGCTTGCAGACCAGATCCTTTGACAATGGGGATATCATCGCCAGGAAAATCGTAGCTGGAAAGTAATTCTCTCAGTTCCAGTTCCACCAGTTCCAGGAGTTCTGGGTCATCCATCAAGTCTTCTTTATTCAAGAAGACAACCAGACTAGGAACACCAACCTGTTTTGCCAGCAGGATGTGTTCGCGGGTTTGAGGCATCGGACCATCGGTAGCAGCTACTACGAGGATGCCACCATCCATCTGGGCAGCGCCGGTGATCATGTTCTTCACATAGTCCGCGTGTCCAGGACAGTCTACGTGAGCATAGTGCCGATTTTCGGTTTCATACTCAACGTGAGCTGTATTAATGGTAATACCCCGTGCCTTTTCTTCTGGCGCGTTATCGATTTGGTCGTAGCCCTTAGCTATAGCTTGACCCATAGCTGCCAAGGTCATAGTGATGGCTGCTGTTAACGTAGTTTTACCGTGGTCAACGTGGCCAATCGTACCGATATTGATGTGGGGTTTATTCCTTTCAAACTTTGCGCGTGCCATGAATGCTCATTTCCTTATTTTAATTAAGCGTTCCCTTTGCTTTTAGCAATTATTGCCTCAGCCACGCTGCGAGGTACTTCTTCGTAGCGGCTAAACTCCATTGAGAAGATGCCCCGACCTTGGGTCTTAGATCGGATATCAGTAGCGTAGCCAAACATGGTAGCCAGTGGAACTTTGGATACCACCTTAGCGAGTCCCTGTTCGGTGCTTTGGCTTTCAATCTGCCCCCGGCGGGCGATGAGGTCGCCAATGACATTCCCGATATAGTCTTCGGGAACTTCCACCTCAACTTTCATCATAGGCTCTAAGAGTACGGGTGAAGCTTTCAGCACAGCCTCTTTCATCGCCATTGAGCCAGCGATTTTGAAAGCCATTTCCGAAGAGTCTACATCGTGGTATGACCCGTCAATTAACGTCGCTTTGACGTCAATCAACGGATATCCAGCTAGAACCCCGGATTCACAGCTTTCTTTCATCCCTTGTTCTGCGGGATTAATATACTCTTTAGGTACTGTACCGCCGACAATTTTGGAGACGAATTCAAAGCCAGTACCAGGTTCTCCTGGCTCCAAATTGATCACAACGTGACCGTACTGACCTTTACCACCACTTTGGCGGATGAATTTGCCCTCAACTTTGTTCACAGCTTTCCGAATTGTTTCTCGGTAAGCTACTTGCGGCGCACCAACATTCGCTTCTACCTTGAATTCTCGTAACATCCGGTCTACTAGAATTTCTAGGTGTAGCTCTCCCATCCCCGCGATCACGGTTTGGTTTGTTTCGGGATCGACGCGGACACGGAAGGTTGGATCTTCTTCTGAGAGAGATTGTAGAGCCTTGGATAGTTTATCCATGTCGTTCTTGGTTTTGGGTTCAACCGCTACCGAGATTACAGGCTCAGGAATGAATAGGGATTCCAGAATTACTGGCGAGCCTTCATCACAGATGGTGTCACCTGTCAAGGTGTCTTTCAATCCCAGGGCTGCTCCCAAATCCCCGGCTCGCAGTTCATCGACATCTTGTCGGTCATCTGCCTTCATCAGAACTAAGCGGGAAATCCGTTCTTTTTTATTCTTACTAGCGTTGAGGACGTAGCTACCCTTTTTCAACACACCAGAATAAACCCGGACAAATGTCAGGCGACCGTAAGGGTCAGCCATAATCTTAAATGCCAGAGCCGCTAGGGGTTCGTTGTCATCAGCCCGCCGTTCAACGCTATCACCATTGGGCAGTAAGCCTTGAATTGGCGGCACTTCACTTGGCGATGGCAGGTAATCGACAACGGCATCGAGCATCAGCTGTACACCTTTGTTTTTAAATGCCGAGCCACAAAGTACTGGTACGATTGTGCCAGCAACTGTGCCTTTACGCAGGCCAAGAGCGATTTCGTCATCTGTCAGTTCTTCGCCCTCGAAGTACTTAGCCATCAAAGTGTCATCAGTCTCTGCCACTGCTTCCACTAGCTTGACGCGGTATTCATCTACCTGCGCTTGTAATTCGGCGGGGATATCAGTTTCTTGGATATCGGTTCCCTGGTCATTTACGTACATATACGCACGTTGCCGTACCAAGTCAACGATGCCTCGGAATTCGGTTTCACTACCAATTGGTAGCTGAATAGCGATCGCATTAGCCCGTAAGCGATCGCGCATTTGCTCGTGAACTTTATAGAAGTTCGCTCCTGTGCGATCCATCTTGTTGATAAAGGCTATTCGAGGTACTTTGTAGCGGTCGGCTTGTCGCCACACTGTCTCCGACTGCGGTTGCACGCCGCCCACAGAACAAAATACTGCGATTACACCATCCAACACGCGCATGGAACGCTCAACTTCAATTGTGAAGTCTACGTGACCCGGAGTATCGATAATGTTAATTTGATGATCATTCCAACTGGTACTGATAGCAGCGGCAGTAATGGTAATTCCCCGCTCCCGCTCCTGTTCCATCCAGTCTGTGACGGCAGTTCCTTCATGAACTTCGCCAATTTTATGAATTATTCCAGAGTAAAACAATATTCTCTCTGTTGTTGTTGTTTTGCCCGCATCTATATGCGCCGCAATACCGATGTTGCGTACTTTTCCTAGCGGGATCGTGCGTGCCACAGCCACCTCCTATAGTTTTTGCCTCATGATATCTTGTATATTACTCTTTGTTAAGATTCTATACTTTAACGGAAAACCGTCTTTTTTTTGTAAATCCACGATACACCGCTTCGAGAGGGCGATATATCGCTTTTCTACTTAGTAACGATAATGTGCAAATGCTTTGTTTGCGTCCGCCATCCGGTGCGTTTCTTCCCGTTTCCGAATGGTATTTCCGGTTTCGTTGGCAGCATCCATTAACTCATTTGCCAATTTGCTTGCCATTGTCCGGCCTGGTCTAGACCTAGAATATTGCACTAACCAGCGCAGTGCTAGGGTAGTGCCCCGTTCTGTACGCACTTCCATTGGTACTTGGTAGGTTGCTCCACCAACTCGCCGAGCTTTTACTTCTACTAAAGGCGTGGCATTTCGCACTGCTCTTTCAAAGGTTTCCAACGCAGCGTTACCAGTGCGTTCTTCAATAGTTTTCAATGCTTCATAAACAATCCGTGCGGCAAGTGATTTCTTGCCGTGACGCATGATCCGCCTGATAATCATGCTCACAAGGCGACTGTTATATACGGAGTCAGACGGGACTGGGCGCCTTTGAATAACACCACGACGAGACATACTTCACCTTTAATTCAGATTTGGCAACGAAATTATATGCTATCAGACACTAGAAACTAAAAGTGGTGAAACCCAACTCTCAGACTTCCTTAATTTTTTTAGACTGTTGCAGCGAGGTTGACCTATTGACTACCAATTTTTGATTTTTGATTTTGGATTTTGGATTAAAATTTTTCGGTATATGTTCCAATCACAAGGGTTGGAACATATCAAAATCAAGACTCTGTAAGCTTTATCCCTTCGTGGGTTCGACTAATCCAAAAGAGGCTCGATAACTCGCTCTAAGCGTTGGCGCAGCCTCTCGTAGAGAAGCCATGCCGAAGGCTTTACGCTACGCTATCGCAAATCCAAAAGACGCTCGATAACTCGCTAACGCTACGCTATCGCAAATCTAAAATCCAAAATTGTTTGACTTGCTTCCTGTAACTAAATACTCAAGACGACAAGATGGTAAATCTTAATGTCCAGATTAAAATTCTGCTGGCAGTTACAGGATTATCCTCAGAACTTCTACATTTTTTGGCTTAATGTAGGTATTGCTTGATTTCTTGAAATAGACTTTAGTAGCCTTCACGACTGCTGTTAGAAGACAGGCGCTGATCAGTTTTTTTGTCCCTGAGCTATTCTGAGGTAAACGATTAATCGTGTTTGATGCGATTAATCGCCAATCCTATTTTTTCGCTTCCTTGGGACGCTTGGTTCCATACTTGGAACGGCCTTGCTTGCGGTCTTTGACTCCGGCTGTATCTAAAGTCCCACGGATAATGTGGTATCTCACGCCCGGTAAGTCTTTAACCCGACCGCCGCGAATCATCACAACTGAGTGTTCTTGTAAATTATGACCAATCCCTGGAATGTAAGCTGTAACTTCAAATCCAGAGGTAAGTCTTACCCTTGCTACTTTGCGTAGAGCTGAGTTAGGCTTTTTTGGTGTGGTCGTGTATACCCTGGTACAAACTCCCCGACGTTGGGGGCATTGTTTCAGAGCTGGGGACTTGGTTTTCTGACGCGATAGTTCGCGTTCATTACGTATTAACTGCTGTATTGTTGGCATGAGTTACAGCGCATAAGGCTGCTTATGGTCTAAGTTTTAACAAATCCTGATTATATCGTTTTTTACGGTTTTATGTCAATTGCCATTGATTTTTTTGTTCAATAACTTAATGACTAATGGAGAAGGAATTGCCACAGCCACAGGTAGCGATCGCTTGGGGATTGTGGAAGCGAAAACCACCACCCATTAAGTCTTCTGAATAATCCACCTTTAAACCGTTGAGGTAATTTAAGCTTGTGGCATCTATGACTACTTGAATTTCATCCAAGTCGAAAACCTGGTCGCCAACTTTTATTACTTTATCGAAGGACATATCATAAAAGAACTCGGAACAACCACCTGGTCTTGCTGCTAATCGAAACAAGACATTTGGTTGCTGCTTGGACTTGATTCGCCCAATTTCAGTCGTAGCTGCTTGACTCAGATGAATCATGGAACTTGTTTTTTGCAATTGAGTATCCCATCTTCATTTTACAGATGGGTTGACTGTCGCTATCGTCCTATGTCAGATCAGCGAACCCTGAGCGCGATCGCTACCATTACTACATTTATATCACTAATATGCTTCAGTCCCCACCTTAACTAGGTAGGGACTTCTGGGGTACAGTAGTTCTCAAAGACGATTTGCACAAAAACGCATTCACTTTTTGGATTAGGGACTTCTAAGAAATAAATTATCCAATCTTATATGATCCGGGCGAGATGCCCATCCTACAAGAAATAGTTGAATAATTTTTATTTGAAAGTCCCTTTGAGTTCTAGTAGCGCTCTTTTGGTTTTAATCCTTGGTACGGGCATAGTCATCTTGGTAGCGAATAATGTCATCTTCTCCCAAGTATTCGCCATTCTGCACTTCAATCAATACCAAGGGGATGACGCCAGGATTCTCTAAACGATGAGATGTACATTGGGGTACATAGGTTGACTCATTATTGCTCAGTAGTACTTCTAGCTCACCACAAGTTACCCTAGCTGTACCAGAGACAACAATCCAATGTTCACTGCGGTGGTGGTGCATTTGTAGACTAAGGCGGTGTCCGGGCTTAACTTCGATGCGCTTGATTTTATATCCACGCCCTTCTTCCAAAACTGTAAAAGCACCCCAAGGACGTAACTCAGTTGCAGCAACACCTCTGGAAGTGATGGCTGGAGGTAGGTGGAGAGTGTCAGTCTGTGTAGTTTCTTGATATCGAGCCATAGTTACCTCATTTGGAGACATAACAAACCGTTGGTACTTTTAATTAATTGATAAAAAATCTGGCGGTATCTTGCAACGTTAAAAATCAACAATTTTGTCGCACTTTGATAAACATAGCAAAATCAAACCTTATGGTGTAAACCATCACTGTTAAAACTCTGAGGTCTATACCAAGTCTTCATCAAGCAAAATGATAGCTTGTTCTAATCTTTAAAAAAAGGATGGGTCATTGGTGACTAAAAGACTTCCCCATTACATCATTATTGTGGTTTTAGGAAAATACCAATGCCGTTATGAACACGAGCAGCGGTACTAGGCGATCGATCAAGTAGTTGTCCTCCTAAGTAAAGGCTGGTAGAACTACCGCCGTCCAAATTTAAGGCATCCACACAGCCCATCAGTTGCATCAATTGGGCATATTCCGCCAAAGTAGGGCCATAACCGCCAGCACGATTATGCACAGCAGTAATCATCACTGTGCCTGTTGCCTTTGTGCAAATACCGCTACGAATAGCTTTTTCTGCAATAAAGGCATTGCTAAATTTTTCGCCTTTGGCATCAAGGACAATTTGACGATTTTGAACTAATAGGGGACCTGCGCCGATAATGTGGGGATAACGACTAAAATCAGCCGGAGCAGTAGCGCTGGAAATACTTACTACGGTTCCAATAGGTAGCTGGGAGGCAGCACTAGTAGCTTTGGCGCGTAAAGTTAGTAGGTAGCCATCCTGAGGAATGGGAACCGTCTTTTCACCGACTTTGCCGCCTGGTAACTGATTAGTAATTTGGTTTTTCTCTACCACTAGGATGATTTCATTGTCTGTCAGCGGCGTGTAAGTTGATCCCCAAAGTGGAGTGTAACGGGCAATGCCACTCTGAACGTAACCAGTGTTGAGGAAGAGAATTGGTAGGCGCTGGTCATTTGCAGTGATTAAGGTTTCTGCCAAAGTGAGCCGACCAAAGTAAAATTGACCAGAATCATTCCAAGCGATCGCACCCCGGTTAAGAATGGGACTTGATAACCACTGACCATCCCGACGAATTGCACCCAATGGTAATCTGTTATTGCGGTTAAAATAACCACCGTTAATTCCAGCGACTGCTAAGTAACGTTGTGCTATTTGAATTAAGGGAGCAGTACCCGCAAGTCCATCAGGACTAGCCCACATAGGTTTCAGCGTTAGCCCAAATTTGCGGAGATTAACTTCTAACCAAACCACCGGAAAGCGTTCTGTGCCTAAGTTGACATAATGCTGTCGCCAGCGCAATCCTGGTGCCCAAGTAATATCCCGCTCTTCTAGAGCATGGGGTCGAATATCGATAATCAGGCGATTGGGGTTAGCGGCAGTACTAATTTGAGGCGATAGACCAAAGGGAACGCTCAGACTAATAATGGTTTGGTTTTTCATCACCTCCACTTGTTTAATTAGTAGATCAGGATCTGGTGCTGGTGTAGCTGGTGATAATTGTTTGAGCAGATTTTGCAGCAATGTTGGTGCTGCTGGTGGCTGGGGGGTATAGCGTTCTATCAAAACAGGATCGGCTATTCCATCCAGGGTAACTTTCCACTCTCGATTTGGCGGTGCAGCGGATTTTGGAGTTGGTGTGTCTGGATCAGTAGATGGAGTTTGAATTTTTTTAACAGTTGACCCTTGTATAATTTGCCAGGGAGTTGGACGATCTAAATCGACAAGAATCCGAGCCTGTTGGAAAGGAACACTCGCGTATGGAGGTTCCTGGCTCTGAACAATATTTGTGATTTGTGCTTTTGGGGTAGCAATTACCAAGGTGTTGCCGTTGGTTTGAATTTGCCATCTAGATGTTTGAGCAAAATTAGTAATATCCAGATAGCGATATGCTCCTAGTAGCCTGGTGGTTAAAACTAGTGGCTTTGTCAGCGATGAGAACCACTGTATTGGTTGCCTAGCCCAGTTACTACTATTTAAGAAATTTACTCCAATTAATTGCCTGAATGCCCCGTCGCTAAGATGAGTTGTAACCTGACCAGCTTTTTCAGGTCGCTGCAACCAAGTTCCTGGTAAAGTACGACCATTGAGGGAAATTTGATTACCAGAGGATGCCACCCCTGTTAAAGGACGTGTAGGTGTCTGAGAGGTCAAACTTGGTGGTTTGGCGTTTTTCGGGGACTCCTGGGCGTTGGTAGCGCAGGTAGTAGTTAAGCACAGTACTGTCAAAAGTATTGGTGACACAGAAGAGAGGAAAAATCTGCGATGCCTGCGGCGGGCGGAGCGATCGCTAATCCCTAATTGGCAACAATTCGGCATTTTTACCATAATTTACTAGGTACTTTTGAAAACTATCACCCAAGGTATAAACTAACTAAATTATTTGGAAATATTAAAAAAGCATGACTTTATTTTTAAAAAAGCATGGTATTATTTATATTGGCTACTTATCTCTTTTAAACATAAAAAAGTTTAGACTCTAAAGCCACTACAGCCAAATGTTTTAACTGGCACTAATTCCAACAACACCATACACGGTAGTCTTAATTATCAAAACTGGATTAAGATATTTAATCCTCACTGAAAGTTGCTAGTGTTGCTATTTCAGTAAAGCCTAGTTAATTGTAAGATATGTGGCAACTGGTAAGGAGCAAAACTCTAGACAACAACAAAAATATTTGGGAATTGTCA
Source organism: Nostoc sp. (assembly GCF_041747015.1). Taxonomy (GTDB): domain Bacteria; phylum Cyanobacteriota; class Cyanobacteriia; order Cyanobacteriales; family Nostocaceae; genus Nostoc. The sequence continues at coordinate 17,152 of NZ_JBGTFY010000232.1, read as the reverse complement.
AATGGGTATATATTGTAATACGCTAATTTTATTGCTGGATCAGGATAAATTTGGCTTTAAAACATAGTACAGCGTTCAATTTAATTTCCTTTCAGGTGAGCCGAAATAGGCTCTATGAGTAACTAGCGTGCATCTGAGAAAAGGGGATTGAGAAAATACTTAGCTGTCAGAATATAAAAAATAAACTGTCAGGACAAAAATAATATCTTGGCAGAGGTAGCTTGTCTAACACTGCATAAATACATAAAAAATACGCAAATACTTTAACATCGGTAGACTAAGAAAGTAAAACCGAAGTTAAAATTTTTTTCCCTAAATTTCGGTGCTTATATATTTCTCCATCACTGAATTTAGAAATTTTTCTGATAATGTAGTGGCAAAATTGGTAACTCAATACTTCAGGAACAGGGTATGAATAATAAACCGATGAATCAAGACCAGAAAATCACAATGGCGATAAACTCAAGAGATGCCTCTCAGGGTCAAAAGTGGTTAGTAGAGGAACGAGATGCCTGTGGTGTCGGTTTTATTGCTCATTGCCAGAATCATACCAGCCACGAAATTGTCGAGAAAGCCTTAGCTGCTTTAACCTGTTTAGAACACCGGGGAGGTTGTAGCGCTGATCAAGACTCTGGTGATGGTGCTGGAGTATTGACAGCTATCCCTTGGGAGTTATTTCAAGAAGACTTTGCCCAAAGAGGGAAGAAATTTACATCCACCAATAATGCTGTGGGGATGATCTTTCTACCACAAGACCCAGAAGCAGCACAAAAAGCTAGGACGACAGTTGAGGAAGTAGCCGCCGAAGAAAAATTGATTGTACTGGGTTGGCGAGTAGTGCCAGTGCAATCTGATTTACTGGGGATACAAGCAAGACAAAATCAACCCCAGATTGAACAAGTTTTGTTAGCTTCCGTTGACAAAAGCGGCGATGAATTGGAACGACAGTTGTATATTACCCGCCGCCGAATTAGTAAAGTTGCAACAAATATCTCAGAAGAATTTTATGTTTGCTCTTTGTCAAGTCGCACAATTGTCTACAAAGGCATGGTGCGTTCTGCTGTATTGGGCAGCTTTTATCACGATTTAAAAAATCCAGCTTACAAAAGCGCCTTTGTTGTCTATCATCGCCGCTTTAGCACCAACACGATGCCCAAGTGGCCTCTAGCTCAACCAATGCGGCTTTTGGGTCACAACGGTGAAATCAATACCTTGTTGGGTAACATCAACTGGATGATGGCACGAGAAGCTAGCTTAAATCATCCAGTATGGGGCGTACAGCGCTCCGCGCATGAAAACGGCGCAGCCTCTCCGCAGGAGACTCGCATCCAGGAACTCAAGCCATTAGTTCACATTGATAACAGCGACTCAGCTACCCTAGACAACGTACTAGAATTGCTGGTTTGTTCTGGACGTACCCCTTTGGAAGCTTTAATGATTATGGTTCCAGAGGCTTACCAAAATCAGCCTTCTTTACGTGACTCTCCAGAAATTGTTGATTTCTACGAATATTACAGTGGTCTGCAAGAAGCGTGGGACGGTCCAGCACTTTTAGTATTCAGCGATGGCAAAAAAGTTGGTGCAACACTAGATCGTAATGGCTTAAGACCAGCTCGCTACGTGATCACCAAAGATGACTACATTGTTGTAGCTTCTGAAGCTGGTGTAGTGGACTTCCCAGAAGCCAATATTGTCGAGAAAGGTAGACTCGGTCCAGGGCAGATGATTGCCGTGGATTTAGTAAACCATGAAGTGCTGAAGAATTGGGAGATTAAGCAGCGCATCGCCAAGCAGCATCCTTATGGTGAATGGCTGCAAGAGTATCGTCAAGAATTAAAGTCATTGGTCATTGGTCATCCGTCATTAGCAAATGGCAATGGCAAAGGACAAATGACAAATGACCAAGGACAAGTGACAATTGACAAACAAAGCTTGCTTCAGCTTCAAACTGCCTTTGGCTACACCACAGAAGATGTAGAAATGGTGATTAAAGAAATGGCGATCGCAGGTTCAGAGCCGACTTTCTGCATGGGGGATGATATTCCTTTAGCAGTGCTGTCACAAAGGCCTCACCTGCTTTATGACTATTTTAAACAGCGCTTTGCTCAAGTGACGAACCCAGCGATCGATCCCCTCCGGGAAAAGCTAGTGATGTCTTTAAAAGTCGAACTGGGTGAACGGGGTAACTTATTAGAACCCAAGCCAGAATATGCTCGGAGATTAAAACTTGAGTCGCCACTGTTGACAGAGGTAGAATTGGAGGCGATTAAGCTGTCAGGATTTGCCACAGCCGAGTTGTCAACCCTATTTGCGATCGCCACTGGCCCGGAAGGATTAAAAGCCGCAGTCCAGTCTTTGCAAGCACAAGCAGCTGAGTCAGTCCGGGCAGGTGCAAAGATTTTAATATTAAGCGATCGTCGGGTCAATGACAGTATCAGCACAGAATATACCTACATTCCTCCCCTGTTAGCAGTGGGTGCAGTACATCATCACCTCATTCGTGAAGGGTTGCGAATGAAAACATCCCTGATTATCAATACTGCTCAATGCTGGAGTACTCATCACTTTGCTTGTCTCATTGGTTATGGTGCTGGTGCAGTTTGCCCGTATATGGCTTTAGATACGGTGCGTGATTGGTGGTCTGATCCCAAAACTCAAAAGTTAATGGGGATGGAAAAAATTCCAGCACTCACCCTAGAACAAGCTTTAGGAAACTATCGCAAAGCAGTAGAGTCAGGTTTACTAAAAATTCTCTCCAAGATGGGAATTTCTCTACTCTCCAGCTATCAAGCAGCCCAAATCTTTGAAGCGATCGGCATCGGTGGAGATTTAATAGAGCTAGGATTCCGTGGTACGACTTCCCGCATTGGTGGTTTAAGTGTTAGCGAACTTGCTGATGAAGTGCTTTCCTTCCATAGCAAGGCTTTCCCGGAACTGACGACCAATAAGTTAGAAAACCTGGGCTTTGTGCAGTACCGTCCTGGTGGCGAGTACCACATGAATAGCCCCGAAATGGTTAAGGCGCTGCATAAGGCTCTAGATGGCAAAAACTACGACCACTACGAAGTTTATAAAAAGCACCTCCAAGGCAGACCAGTAACAGCCTTGCGGGACTTACTGGACTTCCAAGGCGATGCGCCGATTCCTCTAGAAGAGGTGGAATCGGTATCTGAGATTGTCAAGCGCTTCTGTACCGGTGGGATGTCTTTAGGTGCTTTGTCAAGAGAAGCTCATGAAACTTTAGCGATCGCCATGAACCGCATTGGCGGTAAATCTAATTCTGGCGAAGGCGGCGAAGATCCAGTGCGCTATGTAGTCCTAGATGATGTAGACGAGTCTGGTCACTCGCCAACCCTACCTCATTTAAAAGGATTGCGAAACGGTGATAAAGCCTATAGTGCCATTAAGCAAGTTGCATCGGGACGCTTTGGTGTCACACCAGAGTACCTAGTCAACGCCAAACAAATTGAAATCAAAATTGCCCAAGGTGCCAAGCCTGGGGAAGGTGGACAACTACCAGGTCCGAAGGTGAGCCAATACATCGCAATGTTAAGGCGCTCAAAGCCAGGTGTAACACTGATTTCGCCACCACCGCATCACGATATTTATTCCATTGAAGACCTAGCACAACTAATTTTTGACCTCCACCAAATTAATCCCAAAGCAAAGGTATCGGTGAAGCTAGTTGCCGAAGTTGGTATTGGCACGATCGCTGCTGGTGTAGCTAAGGCAAACGCTGATATCATCCAGATTTCTGGTCATGATGGTGGTACAGGTGCATCGCCACTAAGTTCGATTAAACACGCTGGTTCACCGTGGGAACTCGGCTTAAGTGAAGTGCATCGCGTCTTGATGGAAAATAGCCTGCGCGATCGCGTGATTTTGCGTGTGGATGGCGGTTTTAAGAGTGGTTGGGATGTGGTAATAGGTGCATTGATGGGCGGTGAAGAATTCGGTTTCGGCTCCATCGCCATGATTGCTGAAGGCTGTATCATGGCGCGAGTTTGCCACATGAACACCTGTCCTGTGGGTGTTGCTACTCAGAAAGAAGAACTCCGCAAGCGGTTTACGGGAATGCCGGAACAGGTTGTCAACTTCTTCTACTTCATCGCCGAAGAAGTGCGTAGTTTGTTAGCCCGACTAGGTTATCGTTCTTTGTCAGAAATTATTGGACGTGCAGATTTGTTGAAACTGCGCCCAGAGGTAAAACTTACGAAAACGCGATCGCTCAATCTCGACTGTTTACTTCAGCTACCAGATACCAGAGAAAATCGTAGCTGGTTAGTGCATGAAGAAGTCCACAGCAACGGCGTGGTTTTAGATGACAAATTCCTTGCCGATCCCGACATTCAAGCTGCCATTCGCAACCAATCTACCGCCACCAAGACTTACCATGTTGTTAATACTGACAGAACAGTAGGCACTCGATTAGCGGGTGCGATCGCTTCTAAATACGGCGATAGCGGCTTTGAAGGACAGATTAATCTCAACTTTACAGGTAGTGTTGGGCAAAGCTTTGGTGCTTTCAACCTCCCTGGCATAATTTTGAGCCTAGAAGGAGAAGCAAACGACTACGTAGGTAAAGGGATGCATGGTGGTGAAATTATCATCAAACCTCCAACTGATGCTACCTATAACGCATCACAAAATGTCATAGTTGGCAATACTTGTCTCTATGGTGCTACTGGTGGCGTGTTATTTGCCAACGGTCTAGCAGGAGAGCGCTTTGCTGTGAGAAACTCCAAAGGCATAGCAGTGATTGAAGGCGCAGGGGATCACTGCTGTGAATACATGACTGGTGGTGTAATTGTCGTCCTCGGCAAGGTAGGACGTAACGTAGCAGCTGGAATGACTGGCGGACTGGCATACTTCTTAGATGAAGACGACTCATTTCGTGAGTTAGTCAACCCGGAAATTGTCAAAATCCAACGGGTGATTACAGAAGTAGGTGCAAAACAGCTGCAAGAGTTAATCCAAACTCATGCGGAACGCACTGGTTCACCAAAGGCGAAGAAAATTCTGCAAAATTGGCCAGAATTTTTGCCGAAATTCTGGCAGTTAGTTCCGCCTTCTGAAGCTGATAGTCCAGAAGCTAATCCTGAAAAAACAACTGAGTTCAGTTTAGTAACTAGTCATTAGACATAATCAGATGAGGTACATCATAGTCCCCTCTTTGCTTGCGGGGAGGGGGTTGGGGATGGGGTTTTTCTACCTCATTCAACCGAGAACCGCTATACTGACCTATTGTTGTGCTTGATAATTTTAATTAAAAACACTCCTGTAATAGCTCCGTCGAATATCCCAAATAATAATCTAAAAACGAATACTTCTACAATAAAACGACATAAAAAGGCTCAAGTATAGTTCAATACAGTTCAGTTAAGGATAATTGTAGATTGGGTTGAACGAAGTGAAACCCAACAAACCCTGCAAAAGGTTGGGTTTCTTTCCTCAACCCAACCTACGCGTGTTAAGGTTTTTGGCTATAACCCAAGCGTATTGAATTATAGTTCATTAATTTATGAACGCCAGCGAAATACCTTTCTCATCATAAATATAGCTATACTTGCATCTATTGCCCCTAACATACCCAGAAATAATAATTTCAAATCAATTTGATGAAAATCAATAATTTTTTTAAGTATTTCATTTGGATTTTTAAGTGAATCTTTAATAAGAAAAATATAGAATATTAGTGTACCTTCATAGCCTCCGATAGCCCCAATTAATAGTCTAAATATTTCAATAAAAAAACTGCTTTTCCTTATGATAATCAGAGTAACTATTCCAGCAAATGCTCCTCCAAAAAAAGGTGGGCCAAATAGCATTGCGAACGATATCAATAACTCTAGAGTGCTTGGTGGTTCAGGAAAAGGTGAGCCAAAAAATATTGGGAGAAGTATTGATAATGTTGGATCGTCCGGTTCCCACATAATCTAAATTATTCATGACGATGAATTTTAGTTTTTAGCCAATTAGTATTGACCAATTAAGCATAATTAATAATTAATGCTTTTTGTTAGCAAGCAACTTTTGGTCTGCATCTTCTATTTCTAAAAGTTCTGGAATAGTCACAAAGCGATAGCCTTGCTTTCTAAAATTGCTAATAATTTCTGGTAAAGCTTGTACAGTTCTGGAACGATTACCACCACCATCATGCATTAGCACAATCCCACCAGGTTTTGAATCTTTAATCACGTTATGGATCAACTTCGGTACAGCTGGTGACTTGTAGTCTGTGGAATCAGCTGACCACATCACCACAGTATATTTTTGACCTTTAGCATAAGCAACTAATCCATTGTGCAATATACCACCAGGTGGCCGAAACAGATTTGTTTTAGCACCTGTAACTTCATAAATTAGGTCTGTTGTGCGATCAATTTCAAACGCAGCCGCTTGTTGATTAAAGAAGTGATACCAGTGATGCCAAGTATGGTTGGCAATGACGTGGCCTTGAGCAACAATCTGCTTTCCTAACTCTGGATAATTTTTTAGGTTCTGTCCGACGACAAAAAACGTCCCTTTGATATTGTTTGATTTCAGAATATCTAGCACTTGCTCTGTGGTTTCAGGCCATGGCCCATCATCAAAGGTGAGAGCAATCACTTTCTCGCCCTGAGTAAGTTCTGCCGCTTTAATCATTGCCCCTTGAAAGCGTGATGGTACGGGGTAGGATAATCCCTTTACTTGTGCTTCTTGCTGCCAACTTGTAAGCATCATTGTCTTTAATTTCTCAATGCGCTGCTGAGTTCCTACATTTGCAGTTACATCTTTTAGATTTATACTTTGTCTACTTTGAGCCTCTGAAACATTTGGTCTTAGAAGCATCATGAAGCCAAGGCCAAAAATACCACCCAAAGCAAGCAGCGCAATTAATATTCCTTCTGGCCACAGAAACGACTTATTGTTTTCCACTTCATAGCTCCTTCAAGGATCAAACCATTAACTACGGTTGTGACGGTACGTTATAGCACATTTTTTTAGATACTTAGATATCAGTTGCTTTCTGATAATCCTAAAAATTGGAATTGGAACTAGCATAAATTCAGAATTAGGAAGATAAACTATACAGCTTTAACTGAAATGCAGATGCTCGATATTTGGATGAGAGCTGAACATCCAATACTTGGTAAGTAAATTGGAACAATAAAACCAAACTATCTAAAGAAAAACGAACTAGGCTAAAACCCTTTCTCCTCCTGTCTTATCCCAACAGAAAACTGTTACATTGACCTACTTACTATTTAAGATCAGCCAACTTATAAAAGTTAAGGTCTGTATTTCCACATTCTTACCTTAGCTGTAAGAAGGAGTACAATCAAGTAATTAACCACATCTCAAAATCCTCTTAATAGGAGTCTTAAATTAATTACTGTATTTCACCTCGCTACTAAGGCAACACTATCTTTTCAGGTTTTATACCTTTGCAAATAGGATGAGTTAAACTATTGTAGGCTGAAGTCCTTACGGCAAAATTTTTTGACTGTAAAGTTGTATAGTTAATAACTTTGTGAATTGTTTTATTAACATACAAAACTAATTTAAAGTGGCAAGATGTCTTTCAAAAAAGACTCTAATCAACTATTTAGTTTTATGGTTGATAAGATATATTCTACTGCCTAATGCCATTGCTTCATTTTTAAGAAAAAATTAAATTTTTACCTTACAGAATGTTGCTTTGTATGTTCTATCAAATAAATAGACGAAAATTAATTCCATATAGTTTCTCATTACCAAGAGGCAGTTAATGGTTAATATAGATACTTTTCACTCATTCAGCAAAAATAATTTTATGGCAGTTTAGTTTTATTTTTAATGCTGATACTTTAGCCTAAATTACTAGTGGTTTTTTATGTAGTAATGTTTCTTTCCATAGTTAAGGACATCCATATATTATTAATAGTACAGTTTAATATGCACTGTTACCGTATAAATACGGAAATTAGATAGCGTCCTCATCGGCAATTTATTAAAAACGTAGTAGTATACAAATGTATTTATATTAAGCATTAAATCTTACATAGTGAAGCAGATATTTAAGACATTTGGTAAGGTGTTTTGCTACTCAACGACCAATTTTATGCTTTAAGAAAAAACCGACTGGCTGTATCGATCTACAAATCAGCAACTAGTTTTTTTAGTAGGAGGAAGCAAAACCAAAAATTATCTAAATTAAGTTGTCTTATAATTACAGCAATTAGAATTAGGGTTTTTAATTATTTATCTAGGAATCCTAATCATTAGCTTATATTGCTTTAGACAAGTCATAGTTTATTTTCAGCACTTTTGTTTAGCTTTGGTAGATGCGATAACTGTATTATTTAATAACTGTATGGGTTGATGCAAAACCCAGCTTGCTCATGAATATACCTTTGTAGTCAAAATAATCAAGGTATTTGTTCCACTTCTTAAACTGGCTGGAAACTTTTATGATTCCTCACGAAAGTGATACAAAAGAAGCGCGTGCGCCGTTAAAAGTATGGCGTAGTTGGCAGGAAAATCTGATTTTAATTGCGATCGCCTTGTGTTTGGCACTCCTAATTCGGACTTTTATCGCTGAACCCCGCTATATACCTTCTGACTCGATGTTGCCTACTTTACGTACAGGCGATCGCTTGGTAGTTGAAAAAATTTCCTACCATTTTCATCCTCCTATAACTGGCGATATTATTGTTTTTCAGCCACCCGCAGAACTACAACGTCGGGGATATCACAAAGACCAAGCTTTCATCAAGCGGGTTATTGGCAAGCCGGGTGAGGTGATTGGTGTTGCTGATGGTAAAGTCTACCTCAATGGTAAACCCTTGGCTGAAAACTACATTGCTGAACCACCAAATCAGCCATATCAACCAGTCAAAGTCCCGGAAGACGAATTTTTTATGATGGGAGATAACCGCAACGATAGTAACGACTCTCGCTATTGGGGCTTTTTGCCAAGAAAAAATGTCATTGGCCGGGCAACATTTCGCTTTTGGCCTCTTGATCGCATCGGATTCATTTAAATAGTTAGGAGTTAGGAGTTATTTAAAACTTCTAACTTTTAATTTAAAACCTTAAATAATACATCAACTGAGCGATCGCATCACCAGATAAGTCTAACCGTCGCTGGAAATCAGCTAAGTTTCGGTAAGTCCCGGCTGATTCTCGATTTTGCACTACTGCTTGTGCTAAAGACAAATCTATAAATGGAATTTGTACTAAGTTTTCAACTGTTGCTGTGTTTGGGTTGACTAGATGCGTCGGATTTTCTAGAGATTCGTGGTCATAGTAAATAAAATTTAATAGAGGCTTTAATGGCTCTAGGCGCGACCCTGGCGTACTCAAAGCCGCAGCAACATCTTCAATACAGTAAAATTTAACACCCGAACGTGAAAGTTCTACAAGCGATCGCGCTTGGTGAATTGACAAACCTGGTAGACGCAACCAATCATCTACAGTCGCTTGATTAGCATCAATGCGGATACCTAATTTTGCCGCTATTTGAATTTCTTCCCCAGATTGTAGGCGATAGTAGGGATCGTTGAGGAGTTTGGCACGGAGTTTTTGCAACTTGGGATTCAAAGGTAGCCAATTATTCATGATTGTTGCTCACCTCAAGAAATCTGATCTAGCAGTTGGCGGCGCTTTTGCTCAAATTCATATTCTGAAATTAGTCCATCTTGGCGTAGAGCATCTAATTCCCGCATAGCGTTAGCGATCGCTCCTACCTGATTACTCACTCGCTGTGAGTTCTTTGCCGCTGACTTGCCTAGATTAAAATTGCGATCGAAAGCTTCCTCGTCTTGAGCTAAGTACCAAACTCCCTCAATGGCGCTAGCTACCTTGGGAATAGGCGTCCAAGAAAGCAATACATACAAAACACCCCACAACGGCTGTCCTAGATAAAATTTATGTAATCCTGAAATTGTCAGCGTGCCAGAAAAAGCTAAAACAGCGGCAACGCTTCGGCTTTTGCGCTTAGTCAACATATTTCTAACAAATTTACCATTATTACAGTTCTTATAATAAATAAGTAAGTTTTACGTGATTACGCATTGAGTTTGATTTTTTATGAAGAAGCGATCGCCTGCTATGCAGAAGCTCAATACAAATCACTGCACCAGTTTTATCAAGTTACGCAACAAATCTGTATTACGTCAAGCATTAAAACTTAACTTACAACATTTACTAGCTTTAAAATACACTCGCGCACTGAAAATTAAATCAGATGAAAACACCAATCCTTAATCAATGGCTAAATCTGTAATACTCACAGCTTTATTAAATCGGTTTTAAGACGGAAAACTTTCTCAAGTCAAGTGTTGAAATTTCGGTAGGAAACCGTACTAAAACGAAGCTTCGTTACTAAATTCCTCCCCTAGACTAAAATAATAATAGAAGTAAAACTATTAAGCTACTGAGTCTGGGCGCTCAGTTTAATCTAAGCAATATGGGATTCTTCGATTCTGAGATAGTTCAGCAAGAAGCAAAACAGCTGTTTGAGGATTACCAAGCACTGATTAAGCTTGGCAACAGCTACGGCAAATTTGACCGTGAGGGCAAAAAGGTGTTTATTGAGCAAATGGAAGCCATGATGGATCGTTATCGCATCTTTATGAAGCGTTTCGAGCTATCAGAAGATTTCATGGCACAAATGACAGTAGAGCAAATGAAGACGCAGTTAGGTCAGTTTGGTGTCACCCCTCAACAAATGTTTGACCAAATGAACCTCACCCTACAACGGATGAAAACCGAGTTAGAAAAACAGCCCTAGTGAATTTTAGATTTTGGATTAATTGCCAATCCAAAATCCAAAATCCAAAATTATAAATCCAAAATTATTGTGACTTGGGGCGAGAAAACTGAGAAGGTGGCTTGAACTTTTCTACTGGGACGTTCTTGAGTGCCTTCTCCATAAAATCTTTCCAAATGGGAGCAACCATACCGCCACCCGTGGCGCGGCTAGCTAATTGTCTGTTGTCGTCCCTCCCCACCCAGACAGCAGTGGTTAACTGCGGCACAGTGCCAACATACCAAATATCCTTTTCTGATGATGTTGTACCCGTCTTACCAGCGCTTGGGCGACTTATAGCAGCACCTTTACCAGTACCCTCAGTAACTACCGATCGCATCACATCAATAATGGCTGCTGATGCCCAAGGATCGAGAACTAGCTGTGGTTTGGGCGTATTATCTAGCAACACGTTACCACTACTATCAGTAACACGGGCAATTACAGTTGGTGGTGACTGCCAGCCATAATTAGCAAAGGTAGCATAGGCACTAGCCATTTCTAAAGGTGTAACACCAATTGCGCCAAGAGGCAGGGAGCTAACAGGTTCCATTGGACTCATAATGCCCAAGGTACGGCAAGTTTCTATGACTCTATTCATCCCCACACTCTTACCAAGTTTAATCACGGGAATGTTGCGCGACTGGGCTAAAGCTGTGCGGATTGCCATAGCTCCCCTAAAACCCCCATCATAATTTCTGGGAAAGTACCAACCGCTACCATCTCGATAGCTGACTGGGGAATCTACTACCGTTGAGTCTGGGGTGTACTTCCCACTAGCAAAAGCAGTATAGTATACAAACGGTTTAAAAGCAGATCCAGGCTGCCGTTGAGCTTGAGTTGCACGATTAAATTCACTGGCTTTAGGATCTGTACCCCCTACCAGTGCTTTGATAAAATGTGTACGCGGATCAACTGCCACCAGAGCTATTTGATTTTTAGATAATCCTTGCCCAAGCAGTGATTTATGCCACTTACCGACAGTTTCCTCTGCCATAATTTGGAAGTTGGCATCAACTGTAGTTTGTACCCGCATTCCACCTTTGAGTAGTGCCTCACGTCCAAACTTTTTAGCCAACTCCTGAGCCACAGTATTGGTTATATAAGGTAAAGCACTACCTTGAAAAGATTTGATTTTACCAAGTTTGATTTCTTGCTTTAGGGCATCATCGTATTCTTGCTGAGTGATCCAAGTCAATTCCAGCATCCGTCCCAGCACTTCTTTTTGTTTTTGTTTAGCCAGCTTCATGCTCGCAAATGGGCTGAATTCTTCGGGCGCTTGGATCAAACCCGCCATCATTGCTGACTCACCCAAGTTTAAATATTCTGATGACTTATTAAAGTAACTGCGTGCCGCCGTTTGTACACCATAATTGTTATGACCCCAATAAACTTGATTGAGGTACATTTCTAAAATTTGGTCTTTGCTGAGGATTTGCTCTAACCGAATCGCTAGCACTCCCTCGGCTAACTTCCGGGTAAAGGCACGCTTGCGAGTCAAAAACAGGTTTTTAACCAACTGCATAGTAACAGTAGAGCCACCCTCTTTGACTCCACCTGCTACAGCGTTAACGACTACAGCACGTCCAACACCAGTGGGATTAATCCCGTGGTGATCGTAAAAGTGATTATCTTCACTCGCTAATACTGCCCGCTTCAGATTTGGGGAAATTTTATCTAGGGGTACAACTTCTCGATTAGCTTCCCCGTGAACACTCGCTAAAAGTTTACCCTTAAGGTCATAAATGTAAGTCGTTTCTGAGGGAAAAAAGTTACGTAGCTGTCTGACATCTGGCAAATTACGGAAGCTAATGGCTAAACCAACCAGTCCTCCGGCTACAATGGAACTTGCCAACATGGTGATTGAAAGGAGAGTACCGCCAGTTACCTGACCAACTCCTTTCATAAACTCAAAACCTGATGAAGCCCGACGTTGTGGCTGTTTATCTTCAAAAGTCCTAGACGACGACACGGCTATTACACTTCCTCACTTGTAGATTTAACTGTAATTCATTGAGCGAAGCAGAGCGGTTAATTTTCTGCAATTATAGTAGTTTGGCAGATGAAAGAGCGGATGAATTGCTAGTGAATATAACCAACCTAAGTTCTAAAGTACAAAATATAGCTAATAGTGAATCTCCTAGTATGACGCAAGATTTTGCTTGGCTGCGTCGTGGTGGTGTTGTGGAAGTTTTTCCTCAACCAGTTGATGAGCAGAGTGAAAGTGAAAGTTTAGAAAAGCTTTTGCTGACTAAAAACCAACCTTTGAGAGTTAAATTGGGGATTGACCCCACGGGTGCTGATATTCATCTTGGTCATAGCATACCAGTACGTAAACTGCGAGCGTTTCAAGATGCAGGTCATACAGCAGTTTTAATTATTGGCGATTTTACAGCTCGCATTGGCGATCCAACAGGCAAATCTGAGGTGCGTCGCCAGCTAACAGAAGCAGACGTAGTGCAAAATACCCAGACTTATCTTGACCAAGTGCGTCCTATCTTGGATTTTGACACACCTGGCAGGTTAGAGGTGCGTTATAACTCCGAATGGCTCTCTGGGCTTGATTTAGGGAAAATTTTGGAGTTGCTCTCCACAATGACGGTAGGACAGATGTTAGCCAAGGAGGGATTTGCAGAACGCTATAGAAAAGAGAATCCAATTTTTATCCATGAGTTCCTGTACCCGTTAATGCAGGGTTTTGATTCTGTCGCAGTCGAGGCAGATGTGGAATTGGGAGGGACTGACCAAAAGTTTAACATTGCTGTGGGCAGAGATTTGCAACGCCATTTTAATCAAAAGCCTCAATTTGGGATGCTACTCCCGATTTTGATTGGCACGGATGGAGTGCAAAAAATGTCTAAGTCTTTAGGTAATTATATTGGATTGTCGGAGCATCCTGGACAAAAGTATCAGAAGTTGCAAGGAGTTCCCGATGATCTGCTGGAACAGTATTTTGAATTGTTAACAGATTTACCTTTGGACAAACTACCAGAAAATCCCCGCGATCGCCAGACACTTTTAGCATGGGAAGTTGTCAAACAGTATCACGGCGAAACAGCAGCTGATGAAGCCAAAGAAGCAGCGCAAAGCGGTGGAAAGGAAGGCGCAGTCCCAGAATTTTCTCTAGCTGGCGTGCCGCAGTTTCCGACTAAATTAGCTTATATTCTTAATGTCGCTGGCTTGTGCAAAAGTACCGGGGAAGGAAAGCGGAAAATTCAAGAAGGTGGGGTGCGCTTAGATGGCGATCGCATTACCGATGTCGATATCACTTTCGCTTCTCTTGCTGAGTTACAAGGTAAGGTTTTACAAGTTGGCAAAAATAAGTTTGTGCGTTTAGTGCCTTAATTGGGGAGTGGGGAATGGGGAATCGTGAACAGGCAGAACAGCGAGTTATTGTGGCTTTAGATCTGCCAGACGAAGAAAGTGCGATCGCTCTTGTAGAGCAGTTGCCGCAAGTCGTTTTCTGGAAAGTCGGCTTAGAGTTGTTTACCAGCACTGGCCCGAAAATTCTGGAAGTGTTAAAGTCCCGACAAAAGCGCATTTTCTTAGATTTAAAGTTTGATGACATCCCCAACACTGTCGCTGGTGCTTGCCGGAGTGCGGCTCGTTATGGGGTGGATTTATTGACAATTCATGCTACCTGTGGTATAGAAGCTCTCAAAGGTGCAACAGAGGCGGCACAAGGAGGGGCGGCACAAGCGGGTGTAAAACCGCCTAAGTTAATTGCGATTACGTTGTTGACGAGTATTTCTGCTAGACAACTGGCCTTTGAGTTGAAAATTCCCCTAGAATTACCAGAATACGCTCTAGAAATGGCACTGATGGCGCAAGAGTCGGGGTTAGATGGGGTAGTTTGTTCGCCCCAAGAAGTGGCACAACTGCGACAGAGTTGTGGAGATGACTTTTTGTTAGTTTGTCCGGGGGTTAGACCAACTTGGGCTGATATTGGTGATCAAAAGCGATCGCTCACCCCAGCCCAAGCAATCATTGCTGGTGCAGATTATCTAGTAATTGGGCGTCCCATTACTGCTGCTGTTGACCCTGAGTTAGCCTGGAAGAAGATTTCTGAGGAGTTAACTGCGATCGCATGAAAGCAGAAGTCAGCCAGAAGCAGGAGAGCAATCTTGTCTCTTCGCTTAGGAAGAAAAATTATAGTTGGCTTTTAGCTTGTGGCTTTGGGATTTTAGGATCAAATAGTCTTACTTCCCCAGCATTCTCGACAAAGCTCACCCCTAATCTAGCAGAAAGGGAAAGTGTCAACAGTGGGGCGAAGTCTTTGTGTTCTGAGCAAAATTTAGAAACATTAACTACACAGTTACTACAAAAGTTGCCTAGTTATACCAATCGCGCTAGTCAACGCGCCCGCCGCCTCAGTCGAAGTAGTGATGTATATGTTTATATACTAGTAGCAGGAAGACCTGAGTTTCAGCCTCTACCTCTTCAAGGCGATGACTATACCACAGATGCACAAAAAAATACGACAACAGGAGTTGAGCAAGTTTTCTTTACGACCTTAGAGCGTCAGTATATAAATAGAAAAGCAGCGGAATTACAGGAATTCCACTGGTTGTTATTGACGAAAACTAAAAGTGGTTGGCGTTTGGTAATGATGTTTACTCAAATTGGTTCATATCCAGCAAAACAACCACCATCGCCCCCACGAGATAGTAGTAATGGTGCGATCGCTCAAGGGGTTAAAGCTTGGTTACGTGATTGTCAAGCGGGAAGTGTCCGTCAATAAAACGTAATTAAAAATCTCATGATCTGACAACCCCATGACCAATTTGCCAAGGAATATCTAGAAGAATTCTTAACACCTTTAGCTAAAGTAAAATCCTAAATTAGGAGAATATTAAATAATGTCTAAAATACTCACTCAAATTCTTTATGAACAAGATTATCACTTGTGGTTAGCAACAACGTTGAAACAATTGCAAGAACGAGATTTAGATCATCTTGATTGGGAGCATTTGATTGAGGAGATTGAAGCATTGGGTAATGAACAAAAACACAAGCTTGAAAGTTATCTACTGCAACTTCTCAAACATCTGCTTTTGTATCAACATTGGAGTCTTCCTGAGTGTAAAAATCATTGGGAAGTGGAAATTGATAATTTTCGGGTGGAACTCAAGAAATTAACCAAATCTAAAAACCTCTACAACTATCTGCTCACAGTGCTTGAAGAAGTTTATATTGATGCGCTACGACAAGCAAAAAAGAAAAGTAGGTTAAATTGTTTCCTACAAATTTGTCCCTATATTATGAAATGGAACTATTGATTGAAAATGAAAATAAACTGGGAAAACTCCCAGCCTAAAAGCCGCTACCGCCGCTACTATACTGGTACTAGTACAGCACGGCGGAAATAAATAACCCATTCCAAATCAACAAAACGCTTACGCTGTATTCATTTTGACTTTTGGCTTTTGAATGAATGACTTTCGCCTTGCGGTACTAGCTAGTTATTTGAGTGGATTTCGTCTAATTTAGCCCGCACTGCCTGAATATCTTGCCACATCAACCATTTAGGCGCACCTCTTTCCTTAGAAGGATTGCGTAGCAAGTAGGAAGGATGAAAAATTGGCATACACAAACGTCCTTCCCACTCTAGCCACTGTCCACGAATTTTCGTAATTCCCCGCTTATCGCCAGTTAAACTTTTGAGCGCAGTTGCTCCTGTTAGCAAAATGATTTTAGGATCAATTAGGCGAATTTGTTCTAGTAAATAGGGTAGACAAGCCGCCACTTCTACAGGAGTAGGAACTCTATTATCTGGTGGGCGGCATTTATTGATATTGGCGATGTATACATCATGCTCAGTTGTCAGATTCACAGATGCCAGAATTTTCTCTAACAATTGCCCTGATCTACCCACAAATGGTAAACCCGTTTCGTCTTCATTTTGACCTGGCGCTTCTCCCACAACCATAATTGGTGCTTTGAGATTGCCGCGTCCGACAACAGCATGAGTGCGATTGTCTCCCAATATACAACGGTGGCAGCGATCGCAATGCTGCACCAACTCGGTCATAGTCGGATAGGTTCCGAGAGGAATAGGAATTTTAGCGTCTGTGGGAATCAGCTCTCGTTGGTTAAAGGTTGAGTCGTCAAAGAGGCTAAGTTGAGTTTCGCTGCTCATGAAAATTATGATTTTGATATCAGCACCAGTTGTCTTATCTGAGTTAAGTATGTCTTTGGTGGGAGACTTATCAGAAATAGCCTTTTACTGAATATTTATTATTTAGGGCTTGCTGAATAAGTCTCCAGAGCGAATCTAGAAGCCACACAGCTTACAAAATAGTAGTTTCGTCGCTTAGTTTCCCAATTTGCCCGGCGCTCGCCGACGAAAGTGCAAGGTTTTTGAACCTCTGGATGCTA
>NZ_JBGTFY010000231.1:0-1828 GCF_041747015.1 Nostoc sp. | reverse complement strand
TAGCATCCAGAGGTTCAAAAACCTTGCACTTTCGTCGGCGAGCGCCGGGCAAATTGGGAAACTAAGCGACGAAACTACTATTTTGTAAGCTGTGTGGCTTCTAGATTCGCTCTGGAGACTTATTCAGCAAGCCCTAATTAGATTCTAGCTTTGAGAACGGCAGTTAAATAGTTATTTTGATCCTATTAAATATGGACTACTCTTATGAGTGTCTCACAACTTAAATAGGACTGCTATAGTATTTATTCCATAGTTACAGCCTTAATTTACTCAGAGCAGAAAAATTATTCAGGCTCCGGCTCGATCAATTCTACGCTAAAGACTTCTGCAAAAGACTGCGCTACATAAAAACGTACCTCTTGGCAAGTAATATCTGGAATCCATTCGGCTAAACTGCCCACAGGTTTATCAGAAATACCGCAGGGTACAATGCGCTCAAAGCCTGTCATGTCTGGACAAACATTTAATGCAAAGCCGTGCATGGTAATCCAACGGCTGACTTTAATACCAATAGCCGCAACTTTTCGCCCTTGCAACCAAACGCCAGTAAAAGCCGGAATTCTTTCTCCCTGCAATCCATAAACTGCCAATACACGAATTATTACTTCTTCGAGTTGCCGTAAATACCAATGGAGGTCTTTACGATAACGTTGCAGATTTAAAATTGGATACCCCACCAGCTGACCAGAACAATGGTAAGTGACCTCGCCGCCTCGTTCAATCCGATGCACATCATATTGACTTTTGTCAATATCAAATTTGAGAAAATCTAAGTTAGATCCTTGTCCCAAAGTATAAACAGGTGGATGCTCTAGTAAAATTAACACGTCATCTAGACTGGGGTCATGAATGCGCTCAGTGAGGAGCGATCGCTGCCATGCATGAGCTTCTAAGTAAAGTACTAGTTTTCGATTATACAGCAAACAACGGTTTTTGTGTGGTTTATTACTATGGATCATGCCAAAAATAAATTGAGATTGGGAACGAAATATATTTCAAGTTGAAGGATTGGAGTCAGCAAATATTAAGTTTTGCAAAAGATTTTAAAGGAAAGTGAAGGGAAGCTGCATTAGAAAATACAAAGTGCTAGGTTGAAAAGATAACCTCAATAGGTTTTAGGAGGAATTTTCTGCAATAAGCATCATGCCAAGACAATAAAGACGAATGTACTGGTTGATGACTCTAATCATATTTATTGGCATTTTAAACAGAATCAAACTTCCACAAAGACTTGTATTTTTGAACAACAGCAAGCAAACCTCAATCGAATGCAAAAGGAGCAACTATCAACAATTCTGTAAGCGTTCCTTTAAAAGAGAAAATAGTCACGGGAGCTACTACTTAGATTTCCTCATCCAAGAGTTTTATGTGGACATCCAATTGGATATCAGCGCAGAGATGAGGAGGGAAATCAAGGGTATACTTGACAACAACTCAGATGCAGCACCTTAGAGACAGATTATCGGCAGTATATACAATATAGTTCACAATTTGTTTTGGCGGGAGTAATAGACCTTACCGCAACTTCTTTTCATACAAAGCAAATTCACACATCCAAATATTCAGCGGGAGACTTTACATGAAGCTTGTCATCCACAGCAAAAATATTGAAATCACCGATGCAATTCGTGAGTATGTACATCAAAAGATTGAAAAAGCAGTTAGTCACTTTCAGAACATTACCAATGAAGTGGATGTGCATCTTAGCGTAGCCCGTAATCCGCGAATTAATCCTAGACAAGCGGCTGAAGTAACTATTTATGCTAATGGTAGTGTTATTCGTGCCGAGGAAAACAGCGAAAACCTCTATGCCAGCATTGACTTAGTT
>NZ_JBGTFY010000230.1:0-15807 GCF_041747015.1 Nostoc sp. | reverse complement strand
ATTAAGTGTGAAACAACCTAGTTATGTAAAAAAAATAACTAGTCCGACGCGTTAGTGAACTAGTTTTTAAAGAAATCCTCTTCTCATGCCATGAGTATTATTACTCATCCACAAATAGTAAAAACTGCAAAAGTATAGTATATCAGTCTCCAGTATCCTAAACCTGGGGACTTTTTTTATATCTATTTTTATGGGGAGTATATAGTCAAAGAACTTTAGGGATATAAGATAGAGAGAAATATTAAATTGATTTTAGAAATCAAATTAGAAAATTACTAGACAGATAATTCCCTCAAAATAGTAGTTTAAATGTACTAAAAAAGGGTAAGTATTAGAAATTTAGTAGAAATAAAACGTAACAGGCATGAAACCATTGGAAAAAGGTCTTTCTGTTGATTCCCGATATAACCCAGCAGCGATTGAGGAAAAATGGCAAAAAACATGGATAGAACTTGGCTTAGATAAAACATCGGCAGCTGGCAATAAGCCGAAATTTTACGCTTTATCCATGTTCCCTTATCCATCGGGTAGCCTACACATGGGTCACGTCCGTAATTATACGATTACCGACGTGATTGCCCGCCTTAAGCGAATGCAAGGGTATCGGGTAATACACCCAATGGGTTGGGATGCCTTTGGTTTGCCAGCAGAAAACGCCGCTATTGACCGTGGTGTACCGCCAGCAAAATGGACTTATCAAAATATGTCCCAGATGCGGCAACAATTACAGCGTCTTGGTTTATCCATTGACTGGGAATGTGAACTTGCTACTTGTTCACCAGACTATTACAAGTGGACACAATGGATTTTCTTACAGTTTTTGCAAGCGGGGTTAGCTTACCAAAAAGAAGCAGCGGTAAACTGGGACCCCATTGACCAAACTGTACTGGCAAATGAGCAAGTTGATAACGAAGGACGTTCTTGGCGCAGTGGGGCAATAGTTGAGCGCAAATTATTGCGGCAGTGGTTTTTTAAGATTACCGACTATGCCGAAGAATTACTCAATGACTTAGATAAGTTGACAGGTTGGCCGGAACGCGTCAAGTTGATGCAGGCAAACTGGATTGGTAAATCTACAGGCGCTTACTTGGAATTTCCCATCATTGGGATAGATGAAAAAATCGGCGTATACACTACACGTCCAGATACGGTTTATGGTGTCAGCTACCTAGTGTTAGCACCAGAACATCCCTTAACAAAGGGCGTCACCACAAAAGAACAACAAGCGGCGGTAGAAGTCTTTATTAAAGAGGTTTCCAATCAAAGTGAGTTGGAACGTACCTCTGAAGACAAACCTAAGCGGGGTATCTCCACAGGCGGAATGGCAATTAACCCGTTTACAGGGGAAGAAGTGCCTATCTGGATTGCTGATTATGTACTGTATGAGTATGGTACTGGGGCAGTGATGGGTGTACCAGCACACGATGTCCGAGATTTTAAGTTTGCGAAAAATTACGATTTGCCGATTGATTTTGTCATTGCTTCCCCAGATAATGTTGCAGGTTTTGACTTAACTCCAACATCAGAGATTGATGAAGTTACACAACTTATCCAAATTGAATACAACCAGGCATACACTGAACCAGGAATTTTAATTAATTCTGGGGCTTTTACTGGCATGGCTTCCACAGATGCTAAACAAGCAATAGTTGAATACGCCGAACAACAAGGTTTTGGTAAAGTGCGGGTGCAATATCGCTTGCGGGATTGGTTAATTTCACGGCAGCGTTACTGGGGTGCACCGATACCTATAATTTACTGTCCTAACTGTGGGATAGTGCCAGTTCCTGATCAAGATTTGCCAGTACAGTTGCCAGAAGAGGTGGAATTTACTGGACGTGGTGGTTCACCTTTGACTCAGTTGGAAAGCTGGGTAAATGTGCCTTGTCCGACTTGTGGAACTCCGGCGAAGCGGGAAACTGACACGATGGATACTTTTATTGATTCTTCGTGGTATTTCTTGCGCTTCCCTGACGCTAAGAATGAACAACAGGTTTTCGATTCTGGTAAAATTAATGACTGGATGCCAGTTGATCAGTACGTGGGTGGGATTGAACACGCGATTTTACATTTGTTGTATTCGCGGTTTTTTACTAAGGTACTGCGGGACAGAGGGTTAGTGAACTTTGATGAACCCTTCCAACGCCTGTTAACTCAAGGTATGGTGCAGGGTTTAACTTACCTGAATCCCAACAAAAGCGGCAAAGATAAATGGATTCCTTCTAATTTGGTCAATCCAGCCGACCCCCGTGACCCGCAGACAAGTGAACCATTGCAACGTCTCTACGCTACCATGTCTAAGTCAAAGGGCAATGGTGTAGCGCCAGAAGATGTAATTTCCAAATACGGTGTAGATACAGCGCGGATGTTCATCTTGTTTAAAGCGCCACCAGAAAAAGACCTGGAATGGGATGAAGCCGATGTGGAAGGACAATTCCGCTTTTTAAATCGGGTTTGGCGTTTGGTAACAGATTATGTTGCGGCTGGGGTATCTCGTAAGAAAGCCCAATTTGATTTAACTAAGGCAGAAAAGGAATTGCGGCGCGCGATTCACACGGCTATTCAAGCGGTGACGGAAGACGTGGAAGACGAATATCAATTCAACACAGCTATTTCAGAATTGATGAAGTTGAGTAATGCTTTAACTGATGCTGACGGGAAAAATTCCCCAATTTACGCAGAAGGTATTCGGAGTTTGGTGGTTTTGCTAGCACCCTTTGCACCACATATTGCTGATGAATTGTGGCATTTATTGGGTGAAAGTGATTCAGTTCACACTCAAACTTGGCCAGCATTTGACCCGGTTGCTTTGGTAGCTGATGAAATTACTTTAGTGATTCAAATTATGGGCAAAACTCGCGGCGCGATTCAAGTACCAGCGCAAGCAGATAAGGCAGCGTTGGAGAAATACGCCCGTGAATCGGAAGTTGCCCAGCGTTACATTGAGGGTAAAGAGATCAAAAAGGTAATTGTGGTGCCTGGAAAGTTGGTAAATTTTGTCGTCAGCTAAGTACAGCTTTGCGTAAAGTGGTGGCGAATTGAGGGTTGAAACTTAAACGCAAAGTGGAGGCAGCGCGTTGCGGGGGTTCCCACGGCAGTTCCTTCAAGTCGGCAAAGCTGCCCAACGGACTGCCTCCGCGTTGTAGCGACTGCCGTCGCGCAGAGGGAAGCGCAGAGAATTGAGCAAAAACGATCGCCTGCTGATTTCTGGTTCAGCGGGAATCGTTTTTGGTTAATACTCGGCTATCAGAAAAAAGCGATCGCATCCCAAGCTAGAGTGTAGCATTCCTTTAACTACTGGGGTTTACCAAGGGGAGCGATCGCTATTTTTTTCAACTATCTCTTAAGGAAGAGAAGCATTTAAATTGCCCCACTTTTCGAGTAATTGGGGACGATGCTGACGTAAATCTACATTGTTGCGATCGGTTGGATAAGGAACGCGATCGCCCTTAACTCCCGACCAAAGAACGTGGTTAAAAGCATCAGTATCGAGCTTATCTTCAACTTCAAAGTAGAAATCTTTGGTTGCTTGTAACCACCACTGTTGATCATGCTGGGAGGGAATAGCTGCTGTCTTGACTACATTGGGATTTTGACAAGCTGGTACAAGTTTAGGATCTACTGGAGCTTTACACAAGTTACCCGGCACGATCGCACTGTAAGGTGTAAAGTTTGGGTTCCGAGTGAAGACATCTGACATTGGCTGGGCATTAGCATCATTCATCCCCAGGTAGCCAATGTTTAATAAATCCTCCATCGTCCGGATCATCGTGACGGTGTTGTAGTTATTGCTGATCAAGGTTTTGCGCTTGGTGTAGGGTGAAATGACATAGCCTAGAGAGCGACTAGCATCAACATGATCTGGCCCATCCTGGGCATCATCTTCTAGGACAAAAATGGCTGTCTCTTTCCCATAAGGAGACTTGGAAATAGTTTCTACTAACAAGCCCAGTGCATAATCATTATCAGCCATTTGCAATTCCGGCGTATTTAATCCTGCCAAAGCATTGCCAAAAGCACCAAAATGATCATGATCCAGAGCAATCATCGTTAAGTTAGGTGGTTCTCCCTGCTTCTTGATGTAATCTTCCCAGTCACGTCGCCACTCATTGAATGAATAAATGTCGCTTTGCTTCTGGTCGTATCCCCGAAAGTAAGTGTCAGTACGCCCTAACAGCGATGGTTTTGTACCTGGACTTTGCGGGATATTGGGATATGCTGTGGGGGAAACAGGGATATACAAAGGATTATTTGGGTCGGGCTTAGTTGGATCGCTCTGACCACTGCCATAGAAGGAAAGATCGGTTACGCAACCGTAGTTACGTACAGTTTTGCCAGATCGGAGTGCCGCATCCCAAAGATAACCGCCAACTGCTTCGGGTTTTAAATCGTTGGCTCCCTCTGGCGCACTAATGTCTACATTTCCCGGTAGGATCGAGGAGTTGCCTGTTGGATCTAACACCCCTGTTAATCGAGTATTTAGCTGTGTGGGAGCAGCGTTAGTTTGGGGCAGAGCAATAATGATGTTACGATTTTGTCCCTCATAGTCGTAAGAAAAGCCACCATTACCATAGCTGACTGCAACGCTTTTCTCTGTATGGTCTGTGACTCGCCCAAAGGTAGACCAGCCCCAGCCGTTACCGCTCACTTCCCCGCTATCGTAGAAGTTATCGAGCGTTACATAATCAAGTGCCAACTGATGATGGTTGGGAGTAATTGCTTGGGGAAATACAGTTAATTGAGGATCACCATTGCCAATAGGTAAATCACCGAGTACTTGGTCGTAGGTGCGATTTTCTTTAATCACGTAGACGATGTACTTAATCTTGTTCTGAAGAAATCTCATTATCCGGTCAGGACGGCGATTGTAAAAACCGTTGTTTTTATCTACCTGCTCGGAAAGTGTAACTAAAGTATTGCCTTTTGGCACCGGAATAGTTGAGAGTCCAGCTTTTTCTAGAGCATAGATATATTCATCTCTAAAAGTGGTGTTACGTGCTTGTCCGGTTACTGTTGTTCGTCCAGCTGAAGGGTTGGGGCCAGCAGTGCTTTTGGCGTTGACAACATACAGCTTTTGCCCGTCTTGACTGACACTTACAGAGTTGGGATACCAACCAGTGGGGATACGTCCACTTACTTGGCCAGATTGCAAGTTTACAACAGCAACAGCATTCTCACCACCCAAGGTAACGTAAAGTGTGCGTTCGTCTGGACTAAGAGCTAAGGAGTTGGGATTTGCCCCTTTGTACTTGTCACTTGGTCGAGACAGAGAAATGGTTTTCACGACACTATTACTATTAGTATCAATCACAGATACCGAGTCACTGTTACCATTGGCGACAAATAGCAAGCTTTCGTCCGCCGAGAGTAGGATGTTGTTGGGCTGTCCGCCGACTGGAATTCGGGCGATCGCACCCGTTATAATATCGACAGCTAAAACTTCATGATCGCGCAGACTACTAACAAAAGCTTTGGCCGCTGCACCATTCTTCGCATTCTTAATGGCAACGCCAAACGGGAATTCTCCAGTTGCTACCTGCTTGCCGGGAACAAACAGCTTCACCTCGCGGATAATTTTACGGGTGGCGGTATCAACAATCGTTATTGAGTCATTTTCGATATTAGCAGCCACCAAAGTCTTACCATCTCGACTTACGGCAACTCCTGACACGATTGGACTGGTATCGTAATCTTTAGCTGGAGTACCGCTTAACAAACCGCCAGCGTGTCCGAGCAAAATGAACGGAGCGTCTGGAATGTATTTACTGCTATCAAATTTATAAACATAAACGCGATCGTCTAGCCCACCTGAGACATAAAATCGTTTACTGTCTTTTGCCCAAGTTAAGCCAACATAAGTTCTAGGGATATTAATCTGTTGCTTCTTAACTGGAGTACTGCCACTGACATCAAAGACAAATACCCACTCGGCATTCCTTGTCGTCTCGCTAGTCGGTTTACCAGTATTAGAGTCAAGGATGGGGTAGGTAATATCCTCTCCCGTGGTTTCATTTTTGAAATTCAGGTTACGGCCGCTAGTCAGCACAAGCAGGGTTTTGCCGTCTGGACTTAAGGTAGTAGTTACAGCTTCGGCTGCGTCAGCATTGGTATCCGATCGCAAACCTGTAGCTAAACGGATAAAAGTCGAGCCGGGAGCGGCTCTAGGTGTAATAACCAAACCTGTGGGTAATACAGATGCACCACCAGGAAGTGAACCAACAGGACTAGTAAGTTGAGCTCTAATTGGCTCAATACTGACTATAAGTATTACTGCTGCAATCAGCAGACTGAGGAGAAGATATCTCTGCCGTTTGAAATTTATCATTGAGATACCGAAAATTAGTAATAATAATGAATATTAGAAAAAACAGGTTGTGATAAGGGATAAATTAGGTTAAGAATAGGTAAATAATATTGCCTTATATCCGAGCGATCGCACCACACTTATCAGATTTACGCAATAACTCTCTAAAACTCTTATTACTTCCTGTTCTTTTAGCACTTCAAAAATTAAAGCAGTAATAAATCCAATTTAACCCAACCTTAATGCAAAGATTCTACTTTCGCTATAACCTCTTATCTACATATATAGACATCTAGAGCAAAGTTAAATCTAGGAAAGTTTGCTGATTAGGTTAATGCCAGAAGTCCTAGAAGTGAAAGTAAATGTGGTGTGAGGAAACAAAAATGTCAAAGGCTGCTTGGAATGCTTTAAAGCTGAGTTTTGCTTTACTTAGTGCTACTCTACTAATAGCTAATGAAAGCTTGGCAGCAGAAGCAATCGGCAAAGAGTCAGATGAGCGATCGCTTTACCCAACTGCTCCAGTATCTATCAAAAAATCTCATCTAATCCAGATTCGCAGTGTCCCAATAGCACAGATACCAACTGCCGCATCAAAAGTAACTACTAGTCCAACGTCCAGCACTTTAGAGCAGATCAATCAACACCGCCAAACCTCTTCCACACCTAAATCCATTGCACAGGTAACTTCAGTTTCCCAGCTTTCTGATGTTCAACCTACAGATTGGGCATTTCAAGCACTACAATCTTTAGTCGAGCGCTATGGTTGCATTGCTGGATATCCAAACAGTAGCTATCGTGGTAATCGCGCGCTGACTCGTTACGAATTTGCTGCTGGCTTAAATGCGTGTCTAGATGGCGTCAATGAGCTGATTGCTACTGCCACAGCTGACCAAGTGAGCAAAGAAGATTTAGCTACACTGCAACAGTTACAGTCAGAATTTGGATCTGAACTTGCCACCTTACGGGGCCGAGTCGATGCCCTCGAAGTTAATACAGCACAACTTGAAGCAAATCAGTTTTCTACCACTACCAAACTCAGTGGCGAAGCTATCTTTTTCCTCGGCGGTGTATTTGGCAATACAGCAGCTGACAGAGACGACAATCCAGATAACAACCCCGACTTAAATGAGAATATCATCCTGGGCGATCGCGTGCGACTGGTTTTTGATACAAGCTTCAGTGGTAAAGATCGCTTACGTATTCGCTTGCAAGCTAGAAACATTACGCCGTTTAATAACAATGTTACAGGGACACGAATGACCCGCTTATCTGTTGATGGTGATAGTAGGAATAATGTAGAGGTAGATTACATTTACTATCGCTTCCCAGCAGGCAAGCAAACCGCCGTCACTGTTTCTGCTTTCAATACAGAACTGAGTGATATCATCTACACTCTTAACCCACTATTAGAAGGTAGCGGTAACGGTAGTTTCTCTCGGTTTGGACGGTATAGCCCAATTTACCGAGCTTTTGGGGCAGGGGCAACAGTAGCCCATCAGTTTAACGACAATTTCAACTTAACTTTGGGCTATATGGCTCCAGATAGCGCCTCCCCCGTATCAGGTAACGGGTTTTTTAACGGTAATTATAGTGCTTTGGCGCAGTTAGTTTATAGTCCTAAAAAAGGTATTGACTTTGGCATAATCTACGCTCGCTCCTACTTTAGTGAAACCAGTCAAAGTGGCGTGAACCTGACTTTCACTACTGGTAGTGCCAAAGCTACTCAACCCTTTGGCAATGTTGCTACATCAACGGACTCTGTGCAGTTAGGTACTAGCATTCAACTAAGTCAGCGAATCGTGCTTTCAGGTTGGGCAGAATATACCTTTGCTAACTCTCAGGTTAGCAATGATAATGCTGATATCTTCAACTTTGCAGTCAACTTAGCTTTTCCTGACTTAGGTAAGCGAGGAAATTTAGGTGCGATTATCTTTGGCATTCCTCCGAAAGTCGTTAGTAACAGCATCAGTGCTAATGAAGACGATAATACCTCCTTCCATATAGAAGCTTTATATCGTTATCAAATTACTGACAACATTGCTATTACCCCTGGTGTAATTGTGATTACCAATCCCGAACATAACGATAATAACGATACTATATACGTCGGAGGTATCCGCACAACCTTCAAGTTTTAGTTGCAATCAAAGCACTCGTAAAGGCGAAATCATCTGTAGTTTGATTATTTTTAATTAATTGTCAATAATCAATATTCAGAGGCAAGATGACTAGTTTTTACTACGGGGAATAGAGATAAAACTTGTACTTTCGGCGATCCAGTTTTCATATTATGATTAACTAAAGCGATCGCCTTTTCAAGCAGGGCTATTTCATTCTCATCTAGCCCGCCTCAGAATCAATTCTGAGTCTAATAGCGAAAGTCGTCTAAAGACGACTGAAAAAAGGTTATAGTCCGTTTTAACGGACTTTAGCTATTAGCCTGAAACTTTAGTTTTGGGCGGTTTATGCCTAGAATGAAATAGCCCTGCCTTTTCAAGGCAATAATTTGTCTACGAGTAAGATTGATTTTTTAAATCATTACCAAACTACCTAATGCTTCTTCTTCTAATTCATAACCATTAGCTAGTTTTTCAATTGCTTGGTCAATCATTGCCAAACCTTGATCTACCTTTTCAACTACACTTAACTGTCCTCGGAGTTCGGCAGCACCAACGAAACCTTTAGCATACCAAGTCATGTGCTTACGGGCTTGACGCACACCGCGATCGCCTTTATATTCCCATAAGGCTTGTAAATGATCTTTTGCACATTCCAAACGCTCAATTGGGGTTGGTGGTGGTAATATCTCCCCAGCTTTCAAAAAGTGATCAATTTCTCCCACCAAAAAGGGATAACCCAAAGTCCCACGGGAACACATGACGCCATCAGCGCCAGTTTGTTCTAAACATCTCACCGCCGCCTCAATTGAGAAAATATCTCCATTCCCAATCACTGGGATAGAAAGCACTTCCTTCACACGGGTAATCCATTCCCAACGGGCATTGCCATTGTATCCTTGAGCGCGGGTGCGTCCGTGTACCGTGATCATTTTTGCTCCTGCATCTTCCATCCGCTTGGCAAAATCGAGAATAGTAATTTCGTTGTCATTCCAGCCAATACGGGTTTTTACTGTCACAGGTACATCAACAGCTTTTACTACTTCCCGCACAATTGCCTCTGCTACTTCCGGTTGTCGCAACAACGAAGAACCGCCACCATTTTTAGTGATTTTATTTACCGGACAACCCATATTAATATCAACAGTATTAGCACCTTCGGTAACTGCCTTGATTGCTGCTTCTGCCAGAAAATCTGGACGACAATCAAATAGTTGAACGCTAATTGGACGTTCATTGGGATCTACCTCCATGATTTTGGGTAACTGCTTGACATAATGCAACCCTGTAGCATTAACCATTTCGGTATACATCATCGAATCTGGCGCATAGCGACGCACGAGACGGCGAAACACCAAATCCGTCACCCCAGATAGAGGCGACTGGAGAACCCGACTTTTTACCTCAAACGAGCCAATTTTGAGGGGTTGGGACAGTCTAGCTTGGAGAATGGGAGACAGGGAAATCATACAAAAAATTAAAAATTGCGGGAATGGAAAAATTTAAGAGTATCTCTGAGCAGTGCTAATTGTAGGTTACGTGTCCTGACTTTGAGGCTGTTTTTGTAGTTCTTGCTGAACCTCTTCTATACTCAAACCTAACTCTTTCGCTATTTCTTCAAAATTCAATCCCAATTTGAATAACAAAGGTATCATTCTAAATTTTTCTTGACGCGCTCCTTCTTGCTTACCTTCTTGCTTGCCTTCTTGCTTACCTTCTTGCTTGGCTTCTTGATAAACTCGTGTCTGCTGTAAATCGCTTAATCCAAACATACTCTCAATCTCCTTTCGACTCATCATCGGAAACTTATAAACTAATATTGTCTCTATCAATTCTAATAACTGCCGCCGTTGTAGTTCGATGTTAATTTCTTGCCGGGTTCTGTCTATTAATTCCCTGGCAGTCACAATTGCTGTATCTTCATTTTCTGCCACTAATTTCATAGTAGCAATTCCAACTGGCAGCGATGCTGTTTCACCTAATTCATTTAGATAAATGCGACTTACACGCTGGCTGTTGAAAAATTCACTGTAATTCTTGATGTCTGCTGTATCTAAACTGCGATTGGGATAGATAACTACTCCTCGCCAAGAATTTTTAGGTTGATTTTGACGTAAGTATAAACAAATTTCTGAAATTAGGCGCGAATAAATTTCTGCGTCAGTTTGAAACTGGACTTCAACAAAGTAAATCGGATTTTCTTCCCCTTGTGTTGGCAGAAAAACACCATCTATGCGGAATGCAGTTTGCTTGATTTCAATTGAAGAGAATTTATAAGCCTTTGCTGTTTGGGGTGGATTGCCTATTAATTCAAAAAATATGCTAGGAAATTCTTGAAAAAGGCGATAAAAAATACTGTCAGTTTTCACGCTTGATGTATTGCTGAGATTTGCCGCGTTGCAATTTTACTGTGAAATAGGTAGTCAGAGATTTTGTTCAACAAACTTGTAAGTAGCGAAATATGTCAACTTGCAACTGATATACTGCGCCACTCCTTTAATACAACTTGAAAGCTAGAATGTAGAGTTATTGATAAAAATTAGTAAGCCGACGGCAAATCAGCAGTCGGCTCGGCAAGTTCATAATGGTTCAGTTGCAATTTAGCCGTGAGGTGCACCTTGAGGTGGACGCGAGACAACCTTTTTTGCTAAACCCAAAGTCTGCAAAACTAGGATGCTCCACCAAGTAACATCAATCTCCCACCAAGACAACCCGGATTTCGCCATCTGGGGATAAGTATGATGGTTGTTGTGCCATCCTTCTCCATAGGTGACGAGGGATACCCACCAAAGATTACGGGCACCATCATTGGCCTCAAATGTGCGATAACCCCAGAGATGTGATGCTGAGTTCACAAACCAGGTTGAGTGCCAAAGGAAGATACACCTGACAAATACTCCGTAAACCACAAAAGACCATCCTCCTAAGGCATAAAGCAGCAGCGAGAGGGGTATTTGCAAGACCAAGAAGTAGCGATCCAGCCAGCAATAAAAGGGTTGTCTTGCTAGATCAGGGGCATATTTTTTATAGGTTTCATAGTCAAAAAATTCGGGACGTGGGTAGAAAATCCACAGTATATGGCTCCACCAAAATCCTTTTTGGGCAGAGTAGGGATCTAGGTCAATATCTTCCGTGTGAGCGTGATGCTGGCGATGTCCACCTACCCAAAAAATTGGCCCCCCTTGCAAAGCCAGCGCTCCAATCAGGGCGATCGCATACTCTAACCACTTAGGAACTTGGAAACTGCGATGGCTCAGTAGTCGGTGATATCCCAGGCAAATACCAATGCTCCCGAATAACCAGTGGAGAAACATGAGTAAACCTAGTGCTGACCAGGAAAAAAACCAAGGAGCCAGAAGTGCTAAGGCATGAAATGCAGCAAAAAATACTACATTTGTCCAACTGAGTTGAGGTGAGTTGCCTCTCTCAGGGGCGATGGCTTCGCCAACGCTTTTAGCGAACGCCCCAAAATTTGCGGTCATAAAAATTCCTGTTGATGGATGATGAAGCAATTTGCTTTTTTTTTGGATGCCACCTGTACACCAATTCGTTACAGTAGAGTAAAGCAAGTGTCACTTACATTTGTTATCCTAGCAGAATTCTGATCTCCGTGCAAGTGCCACTTGCACTTTTCTATGTCGTCTCAACTCTTTTCCACTCGTCAACGCCTGATTCAAGCTGCCCTTGAGTTGTTTTCTGCTCAGGGAGTCAGCGCCACCACAACCCGCCAAATTGCTGAAAAAGCCGAAGTCAACGAAGTGACATTATTTCGGAATTTTGGCAATAAGCATGGACTGCTTTTAGCTGTGCTAGAAGAGTCCGCAGCCTTTAAGAATTTAGGTGAGTCGCTGGTGCGGCGGGCAACGCCTCCGGGCAATGTCTACCAAGCTCTTAAAGATTATGCAAGTGATACGTTACATACATTAGAACAAGTGCCAGAGTTCGTCCGGTCTGTGGTAGGTGAAGCCGACCAATTCCCGGCTGAAAATCGCCGCGCACTAGGCAGGGGAGTAACAGAGGCAAACCGTTATGTAGCTCAGTATTTAGCTACTGTAATCCAGCAGGGACACTTAAACACCTACTTAACGGCAGAAAAATTAGCCAGTTTGCTAAATGGGATGATCTTGGGATATGCCGTAATTGAGTTCACCAGCGAATTTCATGAACTTTGGGAGGATCGGGATGATTTTCTAGAAAATTTGGTGGAGTTGTTTTTACATGGAGCCATGTCAGCTTCAGCAGAATCAGCAACAAACTCCTTACAAAGCTTGATTACCACAGAAGTAGCTGATTTACCAGCTAGTTTAGTTAACGAAATTCTGCAACAAGCAAGGATTTCGGGAATACGAGATTATGCCTTAGCTTATGTGTTATTTGGGGCTGGATTATCCACCACAGAAATAATTAGCTTGGAGCGATCGCACCAAATCTGCGATACTCAAGGACACTTCCTGCAAATCACAATTCCTGGATTTGTCCGTCAAGTACCTGTGAATCAGTGGATTTTGGGCAAACGCTACGGTTCTTTTACGAATAATCCTCTAATCAAATGGCTGAAAAGCCGTAAAGATAATCAAACAGCCATGTTTTTGAATGAAACAGGGAAACCGCTTTCAGAATCAGAGCTTGAGACACGTTGGCAAACATGGAGTGAGGGACTTTTAACTCCCCAAGGAAAAACGTCAGTGATCGGACAGGCACAACAAACCTGGCGTGTAGAAATGTTAATGCGGGGAATCACCTTGGAAAACTTGAGTATTTTAACAAGTTGCGATCGCACCCAATTACAACCCTATGCCCGCAGAGCCAGAGAAAAAGCCGCCTTAGAGCAAGCCACCCGTTTGGATCATAAGCCGGGATAAGGAGTGGGGAAATAAGGGGAATAACGGGACTTAAACAAAACTGAAGTAAGACTTACACATTGACAAGAAATACCAATCGCTTTTTAATTCATACAACTTCTAATTTATACCCAGAATCAGCAACACTCCAGCATGATGCAGTTAAACATTAGGGTAAAACAACAGAGGTTTCTTTACCATTGTTGTTTGCACCATTCAAGATTGTAGCTGTACTCTTTGATGGGGATTGGGTGTTGCTCGAACGGCGTGATAATTTCTGGCGTGGCTTGCCTCCCGCCTGGATATATTGCAAACTGTCTTTGCCATAATGGGTTGCCACACTCATTAACATCTTTTCAGAATAGCCGCGCAATTCTTCTTCAATTAGAGAGATGCGACCTGCCATTTCATCTATGCTAGAGAGTGAAGTGTTGTAGGTAGATAGCTCGGTTTGCAAGGTTTGGATGCGGCTGTCGTAGTCTGTCAAACTTAATCCTTTGCCAAATTCTAGCGTAGGGCTAATTGATCGCATTCCGGCAATTCGACGGATAGCCTTTTCGAGAGTGGTTGAACTGCGTTTTAGTCGTGCCATGAAATGCGCTCCTGAAGGAGGTTATAGGATTACTGCATATACTCTAGCCAATGCAACCCTAAACTTCTCTGAGAAATAACTCGGAAAAATTAAAGCAAATTAAGATCGACTTAATTATTTTTAGTAGATTGTACTGAGAAATTTATTAAAAAAGTTACACTTGACTAGTAGCAGATACCTCAAAGTCATGTTGAGGTACTTTGAAATCGTATTGGAGTACTTCCAAGTCATGTTGAGGTACTTTGAAATCGTGTTGAAGTACTTCCAAGTCATGTTGAGGTACTTTGAAATCGTGTTGAAGTACTTCCAAGTTATGTTGAGGTACTTTGAAATCGTGTTGGAGTACCTCCAAGTCATGTTGAGGTACTTTGAAATCGTGTCGGAGTATTAAGTAATGGGTTTCCTTAGCTCAACCTAAGTTATGGTGAAGGCGATCGCGCCCAAAAGTATCATAAATATAATTCAACTATAGGACTCCCCTTGGAAAGGCTACGGTGTACACATAAGTTATCCAATCATTAGCAGTCCTCGAATTACCCCACCCTAACCCTCCCCTTATAAAGGGGAGGGAACCAAATTTCTGATTTCCCCCCTTTATAAGGGGGGATTAAGGGGGGTAAGGATGTACCGAAGGTGTAATGCAGCACTACGCTCTTTACCGCTTGAACTCTCGTAATTTTATAAATACCTAAAAATCCGAAAAGTTGTACAGTAAGTTTGTATGTATGACTATTAATACTAAATCTAAGTGCAAGCTGATGGTAGAACCTCTAACGGCAGCAGTGATTGTCTCTTTATTTTTCTCAGAGGCAATTAAAGAAGGTGGAAAAGCTTTAGGTAAAGGTGCGGCTGATACATTTACCCTTCTAATAAATACCATCCGTGAAAAGTTTAAAGCAGAGGGAACAGATGGGTTGTTGACTCGCGCACAAAATCAACCTACAGAAGTGAATAAGACAAAGCTACAAGATGAACTGCAAACCCAAATTGATGCTGATGAAGCGTTTGCTCAGAAACTTAAAGAATTAGTCGAGCAGCTACAAGCACAAGATGAAAGTATACGTCAGGTAGTTCTGAGTGAGATTGAATTAACTGGTGATTTGAAAGCCAAAGACATCAGCCAGAAAGCCGCGCGGGATGGTTCGGTTGAGCAGGAAATGCTCAAAGGGGTGAAAGCTACAAACATTGATGTAGGCAACTTAAATCAAGAAGCCTGAAATCATGACTAATCATTCAGACTCTCAAGTTGCCAGACAAGAAATTTTTAAGGATGTCCAGGCTAATGGCAATATTACAGTCGGAAATATTACCCAGATTTACAAAACCGTAAACAATTTGGGTGAGCTTCCTAAACCAACAGGTTTCCCCCAAAATATTCCTGCTAGCAACACAGATAAATTTGTCGGACGAGAAAGAGAATTAGAACGCCTCTACCAACAGCTACAAAGCAATCATTCGGTGGTAATTGCTGCTGTTGAAGGTATGGGGGGAGTTGGTAAAACCGAATTAGCAATCCAGTATTCACTGCTACATTTACAGTTGGACAATTACCCTGGCGGTATCTGCTGGTTAAGAGCCAGAGAGTCAGATATTGGGCTGCAAATATTACAATTTGCTACAACAGACTTGGGCTTGCACCCACCAGAGGATTTGGAGTTAGCAGAACAAGTACGTTGGTGTTGGCAACATTGGCGACAGGGGGACACGCTAATAGTTTTCGATGATGTTAAAAATTACAGTCACGTCAAACCGTATCTACCACCCCAACCATCCCAGTTTAAAGTACTAATTACTACACGCCTCAAATTAGATTTAGCTAGGGCTTGCTGAATAAGTCTCCAGAGCGAATCTAGAAGCCACACAGCTTACAAAATAGTAGTTTCGTCGCTTAGTTTCCCAATTTGCCCGGCGCTCGCCGACGAAAGTGCAAGGTTTTTGAACCTCTGGATGCTA
>NZ_JBGTFY010000229.1:0-60952 GCF_041747015.1 Nostoc sp. | reverse complement strand
ATGTTAGCTACTTTCCTGATTGAGATGTTTTTCTGAAGATGTGCTGCAACTATTTTTTCTCGAAGATCGACAGAGTATGACTTCATTTAAAGGTATTTATATTTTAATTTATTGTACCTCATAACAGACGCAAGTGCTGTAATGTACCGATTCATTCCTAAGCCTCTTTTGCTTGCTTCAACTGTGTTAAAAGCTGATTTACAAAAGTTTCACCATCAATTCCTTCTCCCTTTTCAAGTGATGCTATCCCTTCATCAATCTTGGTGCGAGTTTCTTCGAGCCATACTTGCTGAGAAAGAGTCTCTTCTGCTAAAAGGCGTAATGCAGTTTGATTTACTTCATCAACATTCTTAAATTGACCTGTTGCTAACAAAACTTGAATTATTTGTTCTTGCTCTGGGCTAAATGTAATACTCATAACGATTCCATTCCTTGGCTTTTTCTATGATAAAGCGTTGATAAGTAAGATCCCTGATATCTGAAGTTGGGTTGACCTATTGAAATAATCTTGCTGAAAAACGGGAAGACTATGATTACTCCCGAATTGGGAAATTTCTATAAAATCCTGAACAGCAAAATGCTCAAAAAATCTCTGCTTAACTATTTAATTTTGCCTTTATCTTTAATGCCTTGGCTGTGCGTAGGAACGCTTTTTGATTCCCAAGCTAATGCTTTACCAGGGCAAAGTACAGAAGAAGTAGGCACTTGGATTAAAGCACATCCCACACTCCGTCCTAGGAGTGGAGAACAATTATTTGTGCAAAAAACTGATACAGCTGCCCAACGATTCACTTTTCAAGCGTCGGTATTGCCTCCCGGTAGAGTGGAATTTTCCAAAGACCGTAGCAGAATTCGGACTGAGCGCATTGCTATGTATGATGCTATTAACGGCATGACATTTGTGCGTCTCCAAGAATCCTTGCGGGTGATTTATGGTTTGGAGATTTATCAAGACTACGATCGCGCCCAAGTCGTCTACCAATATCCCAGCCAGGAGACAATTAACTCAGCGCGTCTGGCCAAAAATCAGATTCGAGAAGCTTTAAAGGGAGAATTACGAGTAGGAGCGAACTATGTATATTGGGTAGAAATTGCCCAACCTAAGACCGGCAAAGCTTTTACAGGTCAAATGACGATTTTGCTCAAAACTGACCTAGACAAGTTGGAAAGTGAATTGAAAATTCGATAATGGGCAAAACATTGCTGAGTGCTCTTAGCGGTAGCGGGGCGTTTAGCCCGTTAGGAGTGCTGAGTTAGAAGTTATTCTTTGTCTGCTCCCTCATCCTCCTTATCCCCCTCATCCCTTTCCCAACCCTACAAAAGCTAGGGTTTGCCATGTACCCGAAAAGATACTTTCAGATGCTAAGGAAATTCGGAGCAAATCTTCCTTCAATAGTGGCGGCCAATCAATTCCGGCTTTATGTCCTGCGGCAAATAGCTGTTGAGCCTTAACGCTTAACTGATAAAGGGTTAAAGCCAGTTCTCGGTCTATGCTCTTTGCATCTTTGAGGCCTTCAAACACCACTTTCAATGCCAACAAAATCGAGGTTATCTGACCGGGTACCGGCGGTTTTCCCTGCTTCATACGCGTTAACAGCGCATCTGGGTTTTCCTCGGTTGTGACTGTCTGATCTATGAGGAGTTTCCGAGCTGTTTCGTAATTCATGTAGCCAGTTTAGCGTACATTTGCTTCAGCAGGAATACTTAGTTAAAAGTTGTAAAACTGGTTTCTGGGTATTTATAGCAATCTGATGAGATTTGTGAAAATATTTGCTAGAAACCGTACAACTACCCATTTAATGATAGTCACTTAGCTGTGAAATGGATGAGGGAGGATTGGAGATACTCTAGGTTAACCAGATAGATTGAGTATAATACCTTGGATAAATACACCTCGCTGGGAATAAGAAGCAAAATGATCTCACCCAATTTACTAGAAATTGAGCGTTCCATCTGTGCCTTGGCTGTGGAAGAACAACTTTGGTTGCTAGAAAGTATTGCTCGACAAATCCGAGAAAGGGAGTATACAACTGATAAACTAGCTGATGCCAAACATCTGCAAGAACAACTGATGTTGATGGCTAGTGAGCCAAAAATCCAAACAGAAATTACTGCTATAAATGATGAGTTTGCGATTTCTGAAATACTCTGAATATATAGAAGTGAAATCATAAGTTCGCAAGACTTCAAAAGTCAAATATACAAATTATCGGTGAGCGATCGCTTAGAATTGCTGAGTGCGATCGCTCATTCACTGCAAAACGATCCTAGACCTCGCCCACCAGTTGCACCAGAAACATTAACACGGTTCCGAGGTTTATTGAACTGGTGGTAGAGAGCAGTGTGAATCATTTCATTAGTCTGGTTATCCATAAGCGACAACCGTACCTCTAATCCAATTATTATTACAACAACTTCTAATTCTCTTCTACTTGGAGTGATAAAAGAGCGATATTCTCATTAAATTTCTGCTGCGCCAGAATGATTTGGGGATAGTTTGTCTGCGCCCATGAAGCAAGCGCCTTAACTGGTTCTAGCAGAGTTCGCCCCAGTGTTGTTAACTCATAATAAACGCTAGGTGGTACAGTTGGCTCAACAGTCCGCGTCATTAGCCCATTACGTTCAAGTTCGCGTAATGTGCGGGTAAGCATCCTCTGAGAAATGCCATCAATCCGTCGGCGTAACTCACTGAAACGTAGCGAACCATCACTGAGTATGACAACAATCAATACACTCCATTTATCACCGACAAGGCTCAAAACTTCACGCACGGGGGCGCAGGATTGCTCAGTATGGCTGAGATTTCTAGACAAAGGAACATCGCTGTAACCTTCTAACATAATTGTGCCTTCTTGCGGTTATTTCTATAGTTACTATAATAGACCTTGTTACCTCTAATAACTAGATAACTCACAACAACCGAAATTTAGAGAAATTTATCATCTGAAGCTTTGACAGACTCGAAAAACAGGCGACTGAAATATCTCATTAGGCAGCGTAATGGTTATGGAAAAATCAAGCATTATATCTAAGACAATAGACAGCACCCCCTCATCTCGCAAGCGCCGGATCATTCATCGCACCTGGGGAGAGCGAAGCGGCCCGATCACTCGCTTGGTCAGTCCGTCTGACCTTGGAGAGATGATCAAGCCATTCGTGTTCCTCGATTATTTTGAAGCACAATCTCTTACTGCATCTGGCTTTGGATGGCATCCCCATTCAGGCATTGCGACAATTACCTTTGTGCTGTCGGGTGAAGGATTTTCTTATGAAGATAGCACGGGCAAGCAAGGTATTCTTCCACAAGGAGGTGTTGAGTGGATGCGTGCTGGCGGAGGTGTATGGCACAGGGGGGAAGCTGCTCCCGGACTCATGCAGGGCTTTCAACTTTGGATCGCGTTACCCCCTGAGCAAGAGCTTGCTCCTGCACAAAGCGTCTATCTGGCTCCGCATCAGGTAGAAGAATCTGGGGCGGTGCGTGTGGTGTTGGGTCGATACGGTACTGCAAAAAGCCCTATTGCTGCACCGCCATCCATAAACTACCTTGTTGTGCAACTTAAGGATAAGGAACATTGGCACTTTGAACCAGATATGGGTAACACCGTGTGCTGGGTTGCCGTACAGGCTGGAATGCTGCATACCGATGATAATACATTGGCATCTGGGGAGCTTGTGGTTTTTGAGGAATCAGATGCTGCCATTGATTTCTATGCCGAAGGTGACACCACCTTCATGCTTGGTTCCGCCATCAAGCACCCACACGATCTGGTGTTGGGCTACTACTCGGTTCACACCAGCCCAGATGCCTTATATAAAGGCGAAACTGAGATTAAACGCCTCGCTAACAAGCTTCGGAATGAAGGTCGGTTGCACTGAGTATATCCCCCATCTCGTATAAACTGCTCCTGGCTACTTCATTAAGTCAGGAGTTTCTGACGCTTCATGGTAAATTTTTAACAGTGCTGTCTGCTCGCCCCATCTCTTCAATATCCACACTATGAAAATCGACCGATTGCAGGAACTAAAACAAAAACTGACCCATGTTGCAGACTTGTCCCATATCTGGTTATTTTATATGGATCATTTTGCGGATCAGCCGGAATTTACTGAACTGGGTGAGCCTGCCTATAATGAATACCTAAATGCTGCCCTCTACAAAACTTGTCAGCAGATGTTTGGCGGGGAAATAAAGATTACTGACTTTTTGCTGATATACATAGCTCCGGATCATTTATTTCATGGAGCTTTCCAAGTTGGAGGACGTATTGGGGGTGTGATTTATTTCGAGGATATAAAAATTGGGTTACTTGCAGTGTCGGCGGATTATCCGCCTACCGATGCCGTTATGTATTCACGTTTTTCTCAGATGATTCAACTATCGGCACCTAATCGTAACGATGTCTACGACGGGCTACGCCTACGCAATTGAGAGAAGCACGGTATCAATCAAGTGTTGAAACTTCGCACTACAATATCTGGTAATTTATAGAAGATATTAATTTTTGAGTATTATCTAGAAACATTAATTGAGGGATGGTTGAGAGATTTAGCCGACAACTGGAAAACAGATAATCCACCTAAATATCAAGAATTAATACAGATAGGTTTTGTGGTATACCAGTAGTTCAAAATCTATCTCTCGGTTATGCACTGACATAACCGAAGAGTTTTTGGGCGATCGCATGACTCTCCGGGATGGAGTCGCCTAACACCCAACTTGGGTTATTAGGGTAATGTCGCTTCCGAAATATTCAGAGTGTTCTTAGCGTCAGGTTTTAGGGACTCGTTTGCTGCAACGGGTGCAGTTATCTCCCCAGTGGTGCTGTCATTTGTCTCCCTACCAGGACGTAGGGCACTTAAAGCAGTCTTAATCACAACAGCTGTGGGTACTGCCACAATTACACCTAACAGTCCGCCAATTCTTGCCCCTGTCAAGACCGAAATTAAAATCCAAACTGGATTTAAACCAGTAAAGCTGCCTAAAATTCGGGGAGCAATTAAGTTTTCGAGAATTTGCTGTACGATTACTGCTGCTATCAAAACTCTCACACCCATTGAGAAATCTTGCAACGCTACCAGTAGGGTAGTCAGGGCGATGCCCACAGAACCACCAAAGGGAACGAGAGCCATGAGGCCAATAGTTAAACCAAATAGCAGCCCAAATGGCACTTTTAGCCACAAAAAGGTAGGAATAAGAGCTGAGGCCATACAAGTAGATAAAATTAGTTGGGTGATGAAGAAATTTTGGAAGCTCAGGCGGACTGTTTTGGAGAAAGGATCGCGAAATTTATTAGGTAGCCATTCCACTAAACTTTGCCAGAGTTCACCCCCATGCTGTAAAAGATAGAAAGTCAAAACCATCGTCAAGAGAATATCTAGCAGACTGGTAACTGTAACTACCGCCAGATTTAGAACTTGTCCAGCGATCGCTTGCAATTCTCCTTTGACGCGATCGTTTATTTGCACTACCAAAGCATCAAGGTTAATCGGTAAGCCAAAAGTCTCAGCTTTTTCGTTTAATATCATTAACTGAGAGCGTCCAGAGTCGATCAACTCTGGCAAACGAGCTACCAGTTGTTGCGCTTGGGTAAGAGCCAGGGGAATGAGTGTAACACCCAACGCCAATAAAATCGATAAAGCCAAGAGAAATACTAGGATAGCTACTTGCTCTCGCCTAGCACCATGATGCTCCATCCAGCTCACGGGGTAGTTGAGCAGAAATGCTAGTACTGAGGCTCCGACCAGAATGACTATGAGAGAATGGAAATAATTAAAAAATAGCGAAAGTGCCCAACCATTGAGAACTAGCAGCGGAACGAAGAGCGCGATCGCCCCGATTCGCACTATTGGCGTAAATGTTTGCCACCAGTCGAGTAGCTTGCGTGTCTGCATTTTGAGCTGATTGCGGGATACAACTAAATTAAATCTTTCTTTACAGATTATTATCTCTAACTATATGAATCTCATTCATCCTTCTAGTTTAGGAGTTAAACTAACCCCAATGGATAATTTTGAACCAAAACAGACTAGGAAGCAGGGGAGCAAGGGAGTAGGGGAGCAAGGGGACAACAATAATGATGCCCAATGCCCAATGCCCAAAACACAGTTACTTCTATATGTGATTCCGATCATCGGCTTTTTTCCATCCTTGTGGATTCTCTATCGGGGTCAGGGTAGTAGGGAACAACTTGCTATTAGTCGGCTGTCTATTACTTTGGCACTTAGTTGGATGTTTGGATATCTATTATTAGCTAGTACAGCAGCAACTTCAGATTTTTTTACACTACGTCTATTTATCCTCAATAGCTTTCTCACATCGGGTTACTTTTTAGTAAGTATCTGGTTGATTTTGC
Source organism: Nostoc sp. (assembly GCF_041747015.1). Lineage (GTDB taxonomy): Bacteria > Cyanobacteriota > Cyanobacteriia > Cyanobacteriales > Nostocaceae > Nostoc. Next base: position 54,599 of record NZ_JBGTFY010000229.1, on the reverse strand, counting down.
GCGTGATACAGGGCAAGTCTGGGCGTTTACCAGGGTTTAGTACTTTAGCAGAACGAGTGTTAGGCAAGTACTTATCTTAATTTTTCGGGTGATAAATTATCGGTATTTTTACTTATTTTCTCAAAGATAACGATTGATTCATCTATATATCTAGTCAAATCCAGTTTATTATTGCCATACTTCAATAAAACATCTTCAGATTAGCCAAAACCAGGAAAAAGGCTGCTATAAATGTTGTGGTTGACACTAACTTAAAAAGGTTAGCACTGATAATTAAGAGTTAGCTATTATGGCTTGATTTGTTTCCATATTTTTAGTCTGCAAATTTATCGAATTTGATTAGTGAGTAAGTGTGAGGAAGTCTGTGACCATTCAAAGAAGTTCGGCGGAAGAAAACCAGTCAGGAAAAGCCTCAAAGTCTAGTAACAAAATTTCCCAAAGCTCAAAATCAGGACGTTGGCTGTGGTTTTGGGTGGGTATGAGTGGGATTGCAATGGTGTCAGCAACAGCGGGGGCGCTTTTGGCGGTGTCTTTGACCAGTACCTCTTTGCAACAAGCCCAGCTAAGTGCAAAGGATAAAGCGGTCTTTGATAGCGATCGCATCTCTGGAGGTGGGCTACAATTTTCAGAATTAACTCGCCCTGTCAATCTCTTAGTTTTGGGGATGAGCGTACTGCCGCCAGATGTCCAAAATCCTCCCACCAAAACCCAAAATCTGGGATATTTGCCCCAAGTCAACTCCTTTGATGGTCTTGCCGATGTGATGCTCTTGGTCAAATTTGATCCAGAGACGAAAAAAATGGTCATGCTTTCTATTCCCAGAGACACCCGTACAGAAATAGAGGGGTATGGAATAAAAAAAATTAATGCCGCTAATGTTCAGGGTGGTCCGGCTTTAACTGCCAAGACTGTCAGTAATCTCTTGGGTGGAGCGGGAATTGATCGCTATGTCCGAATTAACGTTCTCGGAGTTGAAAAGCTAGTTGATGCCTTAGGTGGGGTAACAGTTTACGTCCCCAAAGATATGAAGTATAAAGATGAGTCCCAGCACCTGTACATCAATCTTAAAGCTGGTAAGCATCATCTCAACGGCAATCAAGCACTGCAATTGCTGCGCTTTCGCCGTGACGAACTAGGAGATATTGGTCGAATTCAGCGCCAGCAAATGGTCATGCGGGCTTTGATGGAACAAGCCCTGAATTTAGGTACATTGAAGCAATTACCTGAAATTTTCAATGTAGTAAAAGAAAATATCGACACTAACATGACTGGTGAAGAGTTAGCGGCTTTATTACGTTTTGCAAATAACGCTAATCAATCCAAAAAGATTCAGCAGTTACTACTGCCGGGTACCTTTGGCGACCCAAGGAAGTCTAATGCTAGCTACTGGTTGCCTAACCCAGATGGCATTGCCAAGCTGATGGCGCAGCATTTTGATTTGGAATCAGAACAAGGACAGCAAATTGCCGACCCTGCCTCTTTACGTGTAGCAATTCAAGATAGTACGGGTGGCGATCGCTCTAACCTCCAACCATTAATTAGAGCCTTGGAAAAATCTGGATATCGCAACATCTATATCGCCAAGGCATGGGGTGAACCTCTAGAGGTAACTCACATTGTCGCCCAGCAAGGAGATAGTGACACTGCCGAATCAATTCGCAACACTTTGGGATTTGGAGAAGTGCGTGTGGAAAGTACTGGCAACATTGGTTCTGATATCAGTATCCAAGTTGGTCAGGATTGGTTGCAGCAAAAATCTATTTTGGAGGAGTGGCTGAGGAAATAATTCGTAATTAATTAGAAATTACAGCGAATTTCAAGTTGTTTACACCGTTGAAGAGGCAGGTAAACGCCCACAAGCCTAATTTATTTTCATTTGCTAAGAGTAGGTATCCAGAAAAAATCGGTTTAATAATTAGTTAGACCGCCAGAGAGTTTGGGAATACTGAGCTTAATATCCCGAAAATCAGGATACATAAGAGCCTGTCTGATCTGAGCCTGCACCTGTAGGAAAAGATTTGACAATGGCGAACTAGGAGTAGAGATCACCTAAACCTCACCAGCAAATGTAGATTGATAAACTATGCCTGTTTCTTACGATCTAAATTTAGTAGCTCTCTCGGTTATAATCGCTGTTCTCTCGGCTTATACATCTGTAGATCTAACAGAACGAATTGCAGCGGCTAAAGGGTGGGCTTGGATTGGTTGGTTGATTGGTGGTGCAACTTCCTTTGGAATTGGTATCTGGTCGATGCATTTCGTTGGTATGTTGGCGTTTCATCTAACCGTACCAGTTAGTTATAACTTTTTGATTGTTTTAATTTCTGTCTTGCCTGCAATTTTGTCGTCAGGGTTTGCCCTATGGATTACTAGCCGCAAAATACTTCAGATTCCTAGCTTGCTAGGTGCAAGCCTGCTAATGGGAATGGGCATCACTACGATGCATTATACAGGCATAGCTGCAATGCAACTACCAGCGATCGCCCACTATGATCTGAAATTGGTAACGCTTTCTGTTGGAATTGCAGTGATGGTATCACTAGTTGCCTTGTGGTTAACGCACTATTTACACAATCAAATAGCAGTGATTTGGTGGCAGAAAATTGGTGCAGCAGCATTAATGGGAATGGCCGTGCCGATGATGCACTATACAGGTATGGCTGCGGTTTGTTTTAGTCCAATTGAATCATTTTCTGGGGAGTTTCCTGCACCCAACACGACTTGGCTCTCATCCCTGATTAGTGCCATAACATTTTTTATTTTAGGTTTGGCACTGGTGACTTCTTCTGAAACAAAAGTTATTGATCGGACAAAAGAACTTTCCTTGGCTTTGAAGGAGCTTCAGCAATCCCAACTTCAACTCATTCAAACTGAGAAAATGTCAAGTCTAGGTGAACTTGTCGCCGGAATCGCTCATGAGATCAATAATCCAGTCAACTTTATTTGTGCCAATCTGCACTATATGCAAGAAAATAGCCAACATTTGTTGGAACTTGTGCAGCTTTACCAAAATTACCATCCTGACTCAGGATCTCAAATTCAAGCGAAGATAAACGAAATCGACTTGGTGTTTGTGCAGGAAGATTTACCCAAGGTACTAGACTCCATGAAGATCGGAAGCAATCGCATTATTCAGATTGTGCGATCGCTTCGCAATTTTTCCCGATTCGATGAAGTCGAAGACAAGGCGGTAGATATTCACGATGGAATTGACAGTACTTTGTTGATTTTGCAACACCGCCTCAAGGGTAATGGCGATCGTCCCCGGATTGAAGTTATTAAAAATTATGGAGTATTGCCAGAAGTAAACTGTTATCTAGGTCAGATGAATCAAGTATTTATGAACCTTCTGGCAAACGCAATTGATGCCCTCAATGAAGGCACAACACAAGGCAAAATCCCCAATCGAATTCCTCAAATTCAAATTGCAACAGAAATAAATTCTAAACATTGGCTTGTAATTCGGATTGCTGACAATGGCATTGGTATTCCTGAGCGGATCAAACAACGGCTATTTGAACCGTTGTTTACCACGAAGCCCGTTGGTAAAGGCACTGGACTTGGCTTGTCAATAGCCCATCAAATTGTAGTGCAAAAACACAATGGCACATTGGAAGTGAATTCTCAGCCAGGTATCGGAACCGAATTTACGATCGCAATTCCAATCATAAGTAAGTCTGCAGAAAAACTTATCAGTGTGTAATGAAAATTTAACCAAAGCGATGAGAGCTAAATTTAAAATGAATTTACTAACTGGCTGAGTTGTTGGAGTTTAGCTGCTACTACACCATTAGTTAATAATTTTTCTGCCTTAGCTAAACCCTCTAGCATATCTAGACAAATACCACTCCGCCATAGGTAAAATCCACCATTCCACAAGGCTGTTTGCATTAGTTCGCTTGGTTTACCTGCCAAAACCTCCTGAATATCCGTCACCAATTCTTCAGTAGTTTCAAGAGGTACGTTCTTGGTAGTAAAGCCGTAATCACGCGGTACGAGGAGTAATCGTTCTATCTCTAGGGATGCTACGGATGAAGATAACCCAATGATCGCAGTGCGATCGCGCGGTAAGTCGCAACTCCCTTCCAATCCTTTCACTAATGTAAATTTTGTTACTCCCCGCAGTCCCAGGGCTATCTGAAACATTCCTTCTGTGGGCGGATGAACAAACCCAGCAATTACGTGAGCATCCCCAGCATAAGGACACCAGATTAGCTCCATTGTCGCCAAGGGCGGACGCTTGCCGAGTTGGTCACGGTACTCCCAAATACTTGTAGTTAAGGGAAAATGCTGAGGTAGATAAATAAAGCCAATTCCCGTTTGCTCAAACACTTGCTGGGTTTTTGCAAGTGGGAGGGTAGTCCAATCGACTCCTAAACCCTGCCAAATATCTATCAGGGGTAAGCCGTACTTAGTTGGTAGGCGATCGCCACCGTGCACTATTACTGGTTGTCCAACTGCGGCGAGTAGTAAAGCTGTTACCGCACTAATTGGGGCTGTGCGTGTTCTGCCATCATAAGGTATGCCAAGAGCGATCGCAGGTCGTGCAGAGGGGATTGGTTGCAGTTTTGGCCCCAGTTCCTCATAAGCATCCAACATTCCCGCCAACTCTTCACCCGTAGGACGCTTGATTCGATGAGCAATCAAAAACGCTCCGATTTGGGCTGGTGTAGCTTCACCCAACAGCATCATTTTAATAGCGGTGGCTGCTTGGGCACGAGTTAAATTCTCGGCTGTGTGGTTTCCACTGCCTACTTTTTGTAGTAATTCCCTAAATATATTGCTCATTTGTCCTTTGTAAATAACCGAAATAGACCTCCCAACCCCTAAGACCCAATGCCCAATCGCTGCTACAATACCTCCAGCGCACCGAAAGAACATCGGCAGTCATACAGGAGATACAGCCAAACTTTATAGCAGTTGCTTTAAGTCGGCAGAGCCGCTTTGCTCCCGCACTCTTGTCAGACCATATGGAGGAAACGAACTCTTTTTCTGGTAGAATTGTACATCTTGACCATCAATGCCGTAAGCGAAAACCAAGCTAACAGGTATATGTCCCAAGAGAAAGATTTGGGTCTTGGGAATCAGGACTCCTGCCCTTGGAGGGAATGTAAGACCAATAAGACTACGGAGTTCTAGAGGCTTTCCCGATGAATTGGGAAGCCCACACCATAACGCCTAGCGGTTGGTGTGTGGTAGTTCACGAAGCCGATCGCTGCTGATTAATTTGTAAGGGTATATTTTTCCGCACAAGTTCCCAAAAGTGTTTGATGGGGGGAATTTGGAGCCTGTCTTGAGTTGTTACCATAACTACCCGACGAGTCAAACTGGAACCATCTGCTAAACCACTAGTATTATTACTGGCTAAGGAACGAATCGCCAGGGTAGGGTCTTGGCGAGCTTCGACTAATGCTGATTGAGGTAGCAAAGCTATTAGTTCTCCTTGGCGTACCACTCCCCGGAAAGCATCTAGGGTATTTACCTCTAAAGCTGCCTGGAGTTTAGCTTCCATTCGGTCAAATCTATCTTGTATTAAGCGCTGCATTCCATAACCATCTTTAAAAACCACTTGAGGATAACGAATTAGCTCCGACCAAGGGACGAATTCATATTGGGCTAGGGGATGATTGGCTGCTGTTAGAACTTCTATTGGTTCATCATAAAGTACTTCTACCACCATTTCTCTACCACTGATTAAAAAGCGATTATTCATTACAATTGCTAAATCTACCAATCCATCTTTGAGGACTTTCAAGGCGCGATCGCTTCCCAATGAAGTCACCCGCAATTGTACATTTGGATAATCATGACAAAATTTTTGCAACACTGGTGGCAGATAAGATCCGCATAGCGAATGAATCGCGGCAATGCAGAGTTCTGGCTGCTTTCCGGCGATTAAATCGGCTAATTCTTCTGTAGCTGTCTGCCATTCTTGGCAAATTTTGCGGACGCGGGGGAGTAAACATTCACCTCCCAGTGTCAATTTAGCGTGACTTGTTCTGTGAAACAGTTCTACATTCAAATCAGCTTCTAATGCCTGAATTTGGCGACTAATCGTCGATTGGGTGACACCACATTTTCGCGCTGCTTGTTGAAAGCTGCCGGTTTGGGCGATCGCTAAAAAGGCTTGCAACTGCTCTAAGCGCATTTTTATGTAGCCTGAATTACATTTATCGGTTTCATTAAACTAACGGATTTTTGATCGCAATTTGGTAGGGTTTGTTACAAGCCTTTAACTTAGATTTACATTTGTGTTAAACAGGTTTTACTCTCTTCATCGTCAATTATCGGCTTTGTACAGGATTTTTAGGGAAAATTGCCAAAAAAACTTGACTATTTTCTGCTGAAATGTATGAATTTTTAGATAAGATTTTTAAATTGTATTGCTATAACTGAGAGAGCAATATGTCATACTCTGCGTGTGAGCCAACCCAAAACCAAATGACTGTATCACCTTCTAACTGTCCAACTGCCCGATAACTTTTGCTAATCCGAGCAGAGTAGATTGGTAATTCTGGATGTACTTTTATTGAAGCGTAGGCTTGGATGTCCAGTATCTTGCTTGAATTGCCGATATGCTTTGCGTGTCTGCTTGGTGAACTTATTCAGGTAGATCAGCAAACGCTTTACGGAATTGGGTAGTTGTGCGTGACTTCACAACGTTTCTGAGTCTAACTCTTGTGTTTTCCCTGCGTGATACTCAGCCATTGCTTCGGCTGCAAGTTTAGCAAGGCTATCCTTAGAACCTGCGAATGCTTCATCCCATCGGATTTCGTCTTCGAGTTCTTCCAGAATCATTGCAGCAATCGCATTTTGCTCACTGGCAGGTAAAGATTTCAACTTGGCGATCGCCTTTTCAAGTAACTCGGTCATCACTACCGAACTCCCACAAACATAGTACTACAATATTATCGTTCACTGCATTGTTACGAGATAGATCCTTTGTTTGACTCAAGGTGGATGTTAACCTGAATCGTTAGATGGCATCATCTCATGACTCCGAACCGTTGCGAACCCGTTCAAGAAATTCAGGATAATTTTCCAAATCATCTGGAGATTGTAAGGCTGGCATTTCGACCCAGTTAGCCTCTGTATGTAGCTTATCAAGATATACATAAAATGCTTCTTGATCATCTCGATGAGCTAAAACATAGGCTTGCGATTCTTTTTGACTCATCACCTGAAAATTAGGTTTGGTCATTGCACGTACTCCATTTGCCACAGGTGGTTTTTCGGGTGCTGATAATTCGTACTTTTTATTCTACTGGCTCTACTTGCTTGCTTGTAATGTATATACAATTTCAAGATTTACGCTCAACAATTCCAACTAAAACTTTCATTAAATCTTCTAAATCATCTGGTAATGAATAAATTTTTATGTCTTCTATAATTTGTTGGGCTTTAACATCAAGTCTTCCAAATCGCCAGACATCACCAATGGTAACGGCTCCATACTGAAAAGGTTGTTCTTCAATTTGGGATAAAGCAATTAATTCAGCCGCTAGTTGTGTAAATCCTCTGGTAATATCATCATTTTTTGCTTCCACTACTAAAAGGTTCTGATCTGCACGAAGAAGATAATCAAGATTTCCTTTGAGCCATTTACTTACCGCAAGTGGGTACTCAATTCGTAGCTGACAGTCACAATAATATGTAGCAACTTCTAATAAAATTGGTGCAACCAAAGTTTCTCGACGGGCTGTTTCACTTGTCAAACTAACCCGTGGAAGAGTCCGTTCTATACGGTCTCTTAATTCTTCTAATCTGTCTAAAGGCTTTTGGGTTTTTGGTAGCGATAACCTTGACCGTACCAAAGCATAACCAAGCTCTGCTAAGATTTCTTCTGGCTCATAAGTCATTTCAAAATATGAGCGAAAGGTATATTCGCGGTCTTCTTGAAGGATTTTAGGTTTTGCCATAGTTCACTACAATCCCGCATGATTAATTCTTATTCTGAATTGTGGCTTATTTACGATGAATTAACCGATTAACCGCTAATTGAATACAAATACGCCAAAGTTACCACTCAGCCAAAGCGATCGCTATTCCTTGTTGCAAATCTGGTGTGAGTGTGGCATTATTTGCTAACTGCTGCAATTGTTGATGTGTGGCTTTTTCATCTAGATTTTTCAGTGCCGCGATCGCGTGCAGTCTCACCGATGCGTTAGAATCGGCTAGCAGTGAAATCAATGGTTCAATAGCTGGCATTTTACCTAACTGTCCTAAAGACAAAGCGATCGCACAATTGAAGTTAGCAATCTCTGTGGCTGGATGTTGCGATCGCATTATTTGTAGTAAGATTTCTGCGGCTGGTGTAGTTAACTGCGGGTTTTGCACTCGCCCCAAAACTGTGACAATTTCTTGCCAAAGTGTCTCGGATGTGGTTTGGTTAAATGCTGTTTGTAAATATTCCAAACTAGATAACGTCCCCACCCAACTTAAAGCGCGGATGGTTTCTAATTGCAATGGTAGAAGTGTATTGGGTGATATTAGCACCTGAAATAATTGCTGGGCAGCGTCATCACAACCCATGCAAGAAAGGCAAACTGCGGCTGCACAACAAACTTCAAGGTTAAAGTCGTAAAGCTTGGGTTGTAATCTTGTCACCAAATCTAATACTTTGCGTAAGTCGGGGCGAAAACTTAAACCAAGGACTGCTGCACGCCTGACTGTGGCAGCTACATCATCCAAAGCGTTTAATAATACTGGCGGTACACGTTCGTCATGAAAGCTGCTGAGGGCTTCAATTGCGGCGGCGCGGATGGCTGCTTGGGGATCTTGTACTACACTCAACAATGGTGCAATGGTTTTTGGTTGACGAATACAAGAGAGCGATCGCACTGCTAAAAGTCGTGTATCTTCATTTAATAGAAGTTCAGAGAGGGCAGCGATCGCAACAGTACCCATTTGCCCCAGTGCTGTAGCTGCGATCGCTTTAAGTTCTTCATCCTCATCGGTTTTCAACAATTCTACCATTGGCAAAATTGCATCTGGGTGCTGAAATTCGCTCAAAATTCGTGCTGCATACCAGCGCAATTCTTCTTCTGCGTCTTTATCTTTCAAGATGTCAATGAGTGGTGGGATGGCAATATTTCCCAAGTAAGTTAACACCTTGGTTATTTCCCAGCGTTGTTGAAAATCCCCCATCTCTAACATTGAAAGTGATAATGTCAGTAGATATTCTCGATTTTTAACTATCTCTGGATGTTCAGAGTCTACCCCTAAGATTAATTGTTGCAAATCTTGAATTAGCGATGACCAATTAGCTGCATCGTGTGCTGCCTGTATTTGCACCAAAAGCTGGTTGATGTTACTCACAATATCCTGCTTTAATTATCAATCTTTTGCCTCCACTAGGTTGGCTTGACTACAACTGAATTACCCTCAATCTTGGCGGCATAAGTTTTAAGCGGATTTGTTGCTGGGCCTTTTTGCACTTTACCATCAACCCCGTATTCTGAACCATGACAGGGACATAAGAAAGTTTTTGTTGGGGGTTCCCACGCCACGGTGCAACCTGCATGAGTACAGGTGGGGTCAACAGCAGTTAGATTTTCGCCTTTAGATGTGCCGACTACCAACACAGTCCCAACGGGTGAATCTTTCGCCAGCAATTGACCTGTTTTGTCTAATTCTGCCGAAGTACCCACTGTTTGCCAACCTCCAGATGTTGAAGTTGTGTCAGAAGAACAGGCTGCGATCGCTACCGGTAGAGAACTCGCTATCCAACCCAAACCTACCCAATTAATAAAATCACGACGTTTCATAGCTGCTGAATATCTAAGTTTTAGCTAACACAAGTTATCTCAAATACCTTTATCAAGCCCTTTGCGTCGCTTATTGATGACTTTAATGCAAAAAACGCATAGTATTCATGCATTTTCAGCGATTTTACCAAAAAAACGTAACAATTTATACGATTTTAACAGAAATTTCCCTTTAACTTAGTGAGTATCGAAATCGTTACATGAACAGTATCTAAACCTGCTTGACAAATTCTCAAGATGTAAATGGCGACAAGTTTTCCTTAACTAACCACGGATTTGGAGTTTCGCTTTGGAATGCTCTTAAGTAAAAATAATCAGCCTTAAGCAAATATTAAGTTTTTATTCCTTAACCCTCCTAGATACAACACCTGATGTAACTACGGGTTGATTGATATTGGGTAATTATCACCATATTCAGTAATTTGTAACGAGAGTCAACCTCATGACAGATACAGCAACTACCACCGCCAGCCTGAATAAGTTCGAGAAATTCAAAGCAGCCAAAGATGGACTCGCCATCAAGAGCGAGATAGAGAAATTTGCTGCCCTCGGTTGGGAAGCAATGGACGAAATAGATCGTGACCATCGACTCAAGTGGGTGGGTGTGTTTTTTCGCCCTGTTACCCCAGGCAAGTTTATGATGCGGTTGCGGATGCCTAACGGTATTCTCACCAGCAGTCAAATGGGTGTTTTAGCGGCAGTGGTGCAGCGTTACGGAGATGAAGGCTGCGCTGATATTACTACGAGACAGAATATTCAATTACGGGGGATCAGGATTGAAGATTTACCAGATATCTTTAATAGATTTCACGCAGTTGGTTTAACCAGCATTCAATCTGGGATGGATAATGTTCGCAATATCACAGGCGATCCCGTGGCGGGGTTGGATGCAGATGAGTTGTACGACACGCGAGAGTTAGTACAACAAATTCAAGATATGCTGACCAACAAAGGAGAAGGGAACCCAGAGTTTAGCAACTTACCACGGAAATTTAACATTGCGATCGCTGGGGGAAGAGACAATTCAGTTCACGCCGAAATCAATGATTTGGCTTTTGTTCCAGCATTTAAAGAGGTTACAGGGGACAGGGGACAGGGGATAGAACAAGAATTTTCCCAATCACCAATATTTGGGTTTAACGTCCTCGTGGGTGGCTTTTTCTCAGCTAAACGTTGTGAGGCGGCGATTCCTCTAAATGCTTGGGTGGCTCCAGAAGATGTGGTAGCTGTATGTAGAGCCGTTTTGGAAGTTTATCGTGACCACGGCTTACGCGCTAATCGTCAAAAATCTCGCTTGATGTGGCTAATTGATCAATGGGGTTTAGAAAAGTTTCGAGCCGAAGTAGAAACCCGTTTGGGTAAATCATTGTTACCCGCAGCAGCTAAAGACGAAATGGACTGGGAAAAACGCGACCACATCGGGCTTTATAAACAAAAACAACCGGGATTAAACTATGTAGGCTTGAACATCCCCGTTGGGCGGCTGTATGCCGAAGATATGTTTGAAATTGCTCGGATAGCAGAAGTTTACGGCAGTAGCGAAATCCGTTTTACAGTTGAGCAAAATATCGTCATCCCCAACATTTCTGACTCGCGTTTAGCAACATTTTTAATAGAACCGTTGCTAGAAAGGTTTTCCATTAACCCTGGTTTACTGACGCGATCGCTAGTATCCTGCACAGGCGCACAATTTTGCAACTTTGCCCTCATCGAAACCAAAAACCGCGCCCTGGCAATGATTAAAGCCTTAGAAGAAGACTTAACCTTCACCAACCCGGTGCGAATTCACTGGACAGGTTGCCCCAATTCCTGTGCACAGCCTCAAGTTGCAGACATCGGCTTGATGGGAACAAAGACTCGCAAAAATGGCAAAACCTTGGAAGGCGTTGACATATATATGGGTGGCAAAGTTGGCAAAGATGCCCATTTAGGAACTTGCGTCATCAAAGGCATACCCTGCGAAGACTTGCAGCCAGTATTACAAGATTTACTCATCAAAAACTTTGGCGCAAAACTCAAGCACGAAGCCTTAGTAGTTAGTAACTTCTAGTGGGCATGGGGCATGGGACAGCAAAACTCATACTTCAACCTTAAAGGCTAAATGTTCAGTCTCAAAGGTGCAACTTCCGAGTTCAAAGGTGCAACGTTCGAGTTAAAAGGCTCAACCTCCGAGTTCAAAAGCTCAACCTCCGAGTTAAAAGGCTCAATCTCCGAGTTCAAAGGCTCAACCTTCGAGTTCAAAGGCTCAACCTTCGAGTTAAAAGGCTCAATCTCCGAGTTCAGAAGCTCAACTTCCGTGTTTTATTCAATTAGAAAGATTAGAATGCTTAAAAACTTATTTTCATTCAGCGATCGCTACCGCATCTTACATCAGACTTGGTTCGCTTTCTTTCTCACCTTTGTTTGTTGGTTTAACTTTGCTCCCTTCGCAACAACCATTGGCAAAGAGCTAGATTTAGCGCCTGAGCAAATTAAAACGTTGGGCATCTGTAACCTCGCCCTCACAATTCCCGCACGAATAATTATTGGGATGCTTCTGGATCGTTTTGGCCCCAGAATCACCTACTCAATCCTGCTGATGTTTGCTGTTGTTCCATGTTTAGCGACGGCGTTGGCGCAAGATTTTAATCAATTAGTCATCAGTCGTTTGCTGATGGGAATTGTCGGCTCTGGGTTTGTTGTCGGTATTCGCATGGTATCCGAATGGTTTCAGCCGAAGGAAATGGGTATTGCTCAAGGCATTTATGGCGGTTGGGGCAACTTTGGGGCTTTTGGTGCAGAGTTTGCCTTGCCGATACTTGCAGTTTCTACTAGCTTTTTCGGTGGTGGTACTTCTAACTGGCGATTTGCGATCGCACTCACAGGGATCATTGCAGCCATCTACGGGGTAATTTATTACAATAGCGTCCAAGATACACCCGCAGGCAAAGTCTACAAGAAACCTAAGAAAAATGGTTCTCTAGAAGTGACTAGTATTAAAAGCTTCTGGGCGATGATTGTCTCAAATTTTGGTTTAATTTTCGCTCTCGGTTTATTAGCTTGGCGCTTGGAACAAAAGAATATTCACTTCCTGACTCTGAGCCAAATGTATTTTACTTGGTTACTATTAGCAGGATTATTTGCTTACCAAAGTTACAAAGCTTGGGAAGTAAACCGAGAACTTCTAATTGGCAAAAAAACTTATGCTCCATCAGAACGCTTCCAATTTGGTCAAGTAGCCTTACTCGAATTCACTTACGTAACCAACTTTGGCAGTGAATTGGCAGTTGTTTCTATGCTGCCGGCATTTTTTGAAAAAACCTTTGCCTTAGAACACGTTGTAGCTGGGATGATTGCCGCTACCTATCCCTTCTTAAATTTGATTTCTCGTCCTAGTGGTGGCTTAATTTCTGATAAATTTGGCTCCCGGAAATGGACAATGACAATACTTAGTGCTGGCATTGGTGTTGGCTATTTGATGGCACATTTTATTAATAGTAACTGGCCGATTCCGCTAGCGATCGCAGTTACAATGTTTGCCGCTTATTTTGCCCAAGCTGGCTGCGGCGCAACCTACAGCATCGTACCCCTAATTAAGAAAGAAGCCACTGGACAAATTGCCGGGAACGTGGGAGCTTACGGTAATTTTGGTGCCGTGGTTTACCTGACAATTTTTAGCTTAACCGACGCATCTACACTATTTACCACAATGGGTATAGCAGCTTTAGTTTGCGCTTTTATGTGTGCCTTCTTCCTCAAAGAACCAAAAGATTCCTTTGCGGCTGCTTATGAAGGTGAGTTACCAGAAACGGCAACTAAAAACCCTATCTTCTTAACTGAAGAATAATGAAGTAGGAAATATGGATTTGTATCACGCAGAGGCGCAGAGTCGCAGAGAGGAAGAGTTAATCAACGCCCATCTCTCTTAATCTCTTCTCCGCGCCTCTGCGTCTCTGCGTGAAATTCTTTATCAAACACCATGACTGAATTTACCAAAACCCTCTGTCCCTACTGTGGTGTTGGTTGTGGACTAGAAGTTTCACCCCCAGCCCAACAAGGCAAAGCAACTAATCGAGATAGCCAAGGAAATCCAATTTGGCGAGTCCGGGGCGATAAATCCCACCCATCTAGTCAAGGAATGCTTTGCGTCAAAGGCGCAACGATCGCAGAATCTTTAGATAAGAATAGATTACATTATCCAATGGTGCGAGACTCTTTGAATCAAGAGTTTCGGCGGGTTAGTTGGGATGAAGCTTTTGATCTCATCACCAAACGCATTCAAACTGTACGTTTCACCCAAGGGGCAGAAGCCTTATGTATGTATGGTTCCGGTCAGTTTCAAACCGAGGATTATTATATAGCCCAGAAACTCATGAAAGGCTGTCTGGGTACTAATAATTTTGATGCCAACTCACGTTTATGTATGTCTAGTGCTGTGGCGGGGTACATTCAAAGCTTTGGCGCAGATGGTCCGCCATGTTGTTATGAAGACTTGGAGTTAACTGACTGTGCGTTTTTAATTGGCACTAATACGGCTGAATGTCACCCCATCGTTTTTAATCGGCTGGAGAAGTACCACAAAAAGAACCGCAAAGTCAAAATGATTGTAGTTGATCCTCGGCGCACACCAACCGCAGAAGCCGCTGACTTGCATTTAGCGATTCGCCCCGGTACAGATATCGACTTGTTGAACGGCATCGCTCATTTATTGATGCGCTGGAACTACATTAATACGATGTTCATGGACGACTGCACCAGCAATTTCCCCGCTTATGCTGAAGTGATTCGCCATTATCCCCCAGAAATAGTAGCTCATCAATGTGGAATCAGCATTGAAGATTTAGAAACAGCAGCTCGCTATTGGGGTCAATCTGAGCGGGTATTGTCTTTGTGGTCAATGGGTGTGAATCAATCCTCAGAAGGGACGGCTAAAGTAAGAACTATCATTAATCTGCACCTGATGACTGGACAGATTGGCAAACCTGGGGCTGGCCCTTTTTCCCTCACGGGTCAACCGAACGCGATGGGAGGACGGGAAGCCGGGGGTTTATCACATTTATTACCGGGCTATCGGGCGCTCAAAAATCCCCAGCACCGCGCAGAAGTTGAGGAGTGTTGGGGACTCAAGCCGGGACAGATTTCGTCTATTCCCGGTCGGAGTGTTTGGGATATGATTACTGGCTTGGAAAATGGCGCTGTAGAGTTACTATGGATTGCAGCTACTAATCCCGCTGTAAGTATGCCAGATTTAGAGCGGACTAAAAAGGCGTTATTGCGATCGCCTTTTACTATTTACCAAGATGCATATTATCCCACAGAAACCTCCGCCTACGCTCACGTTCTGCTCCCTGCTGCCCAATGGGGTGAAAAAACTGGTGTGATGACAAATTCCGAACGAGTGGTAACTTTATGTCAAGCATTCCGCCAACCGCCAAGAGAAGCTAAAGCAGATTGGGAAATTTTTGCCGAAGTCGGACGTAGATTAGGTTTTGAGAAAGAATTTGCCTTTGCTAACTCTGCTGAAGTTTATGCTGAGTTTGTCAAACTTACTAAAACTCGCCCCTGCGATATGACA
The DNA here is from genome assembly GCF_041747015.1 of Nostoc sp. GTDB lineage: Bacteria > Cyanobacteriota > Cyanobacteriia > Cyanobacteriales > Nostocaceae > Nostoc. The sequence goes on along the minus strand of NZ_JBGTFY010000229.1, from coordinate 39,278 downwards.
GGTATCAGTCACGCGCAATTACAAGCAGAAGGCGCGACTCAATGGCCTCATCCTGAAGAGAGTCCTAATTGTACAGACGCGATTAATCGCGTCTCTCCCAAACGCCTCTACACCAATCTTCGCTTCCACACCCCTGATGGACGCGCCCGATTTGGAGCATATTACTCAAAGGGACTGGCAGAACCACCAGACCCAGATTATCCTTTTGTGCTTACTAATGGGCGACTTTACGGACATTGGCATACGCAGACACGCACCGGACGGATTGAAAAAATTTGCAAAATGCATCCCGAACCGTTTATCGAAATTCATCCCCGTGATGCTGCTAAGTTAGGTATTGTAGATAATATGTCTGTGGAAGTGCGATCGCGTCGCGGTAAAGCAAAGTTTCCTGCTAAAGTGACAAAAGCGATCGCACCTGGTACAGTTTTTGTCCCTATGCACTGGGGTTCACTATGGGCAGACAACGCCGAAGCTAACGCCCTCACTCATCCAGAATCTTGCCCCGATTCCCTGCAACCAGAATTAAAAGCCTGTGCAGTGCAGCTAACACCAATTTCTGTGGAAGTTACAATCAAAGACTATCAACTCCAGTCCTCGCAATGGTAAGCTGCTAAGTGGTAATTTAAAAGCACTAATAGGTAATTTCATCAATAATCAATAGTCAATAGTTACTATCATTTTTTATAACTCTCTAATTTTGACTGTTACCGATTACCATATTTAAAGAGGATACATCCTAGTCACTAAAGGTTTGACTAGCGCCAATTTTAGCTAAGGGTAAAGAATAAAAAACAGATAGAAAAGTTATAAAACATCAGCAAGTAATCTTTTTTTAATCCTCTAGATTTATCTATAGGATTTAATTTTATTTTAGAATGGGGTGCAGCAGATGAAAAGGTTACTGAAGCTAATTGTCGGAGCTACCAAAGATGAGAACTTCATGCACGTTATTGAAAATATAGAGGTGCTAGTTTCTAAGGCTCTATCTATTTTTATGGTAATTGTGATTTTGGTAGCGATCGTAGATTTAGGAGTCTTTCTTGTTAAAGAGTTATTTACAACACCTTACGGTACATTTAACACAACATTATTCAAGATTTTCGGTTTATTTTTGAATGTTTTAATTGCTTTAGAAATTTTAGAAAATATTACAGGTTATCTGCGGAAACACGTTTTCCAAGTCGAATTAGTTATTGGCACTTCTTTAATTGCTGTTGCCAGAAAAATTATTATTCTTGACCTAGAAAAAGTCTCAGGTATTGATATAATTGGTTTAGGAATTGCTATTCTCGCCCTATCAATTAGTTATTTGATAATTCGTTCCAGTAATTCCAAAAATACACATTAAATCTTCAATTTCACAAATAAACGAGTTTTCAATAATTGAATTTTGAATATGGCAGATTTCTTTCAATTTGAAGCAGACTTTGTTGATTCCCTACGTTGCATCCCCATGCAAGTACGTTGCAAATTAGATACCTGTGGCATCAAGCTAAAATTGTCTGATTGGAATCAAATGACTACAGCAAAGCGTCAAGCTTTAGTCGAATTACCTTGCACTACAGAAACAGAAATTCAGTCTTACGGCGAGCATATTCAGCAATTAGTTGTACAACGCACGGGTATACCAGCGACAAAATTGCCCATCGAGCCTCATCCCGCATGGCTAGACTCTGCCACTCTACCAGCCAATCTCCAGGAAAAAGCTCAAGAAATAGGTGTAACCCTGACACAGCAACATTGGGCAACTTTAACGCCCTTGCAGCGTTTTGCCTTGATTAAACTCAGCCACCCAGGACATGAAAACGAAAACTTTAAGAGAGCGATCGCCGAATTTAATCTGCTTTAATTAATCAATAACAGAACAAATCTGTAAGGTACGTTACACTTTGTTAACTCGCTAGCTTCAAATGGTGTATTGCACCACAGTTAATGCTTTAATGTATCGAAAATTCACACTTATGCTGATGCCTAACTTAGCTGACTCTAAATTAATATTTACTTTATAAACAACTATTAAGTATTGACTTTATAGCGTTTCCTAATCACATGACGTACATCATAGCCCCCTCATCGCTTGCGGGGAGGGGGTTGGGAGTGGGGTCCTTGTACCTCACTCAACTGAGAACCGCTATAGACTATTGACTAATAGGTGAGGATAACAAAAATATGGCAGCAAAAAAACTTTTAATGCTCGTTGGGGACTATGTAGAAGACTATGAAGTAATGGTTCCTTTCCAGGCGTTGCAAATGGTAGGACATACTGTCCATGCGGTTTGTCCCGATAAAAAAGCTGGTGATAAAGTGCGAACAGCAGTTCACGACTTTGAAGGAGACCAGACTTACAGCGAAAAACCCGGTCACAATTTCACTCTAAATGCTACATTTGCAGAAGTAAAAGCCGAAACCTACGATGCCTTAATCATCCCCGGCGGAAGGGCACCAGAATATATCCGCTTGAATCAACAGGTATTAGAAATTACCCGTCATTTTGCCCAAAAGAATAAACCCATTGCTGCCATCTGTCACGGGTTACAATTATTGGCGGCGGCTGATGTACTGCAAGGTAAGAGATGTACTGGCTATCCTACTTGTAGCCCAGATGTCAAAAGTGCTGGAGGTATCTACGTCGATATCCCTGTTGATGAGGCAATAGTTGATGGTAACTTGGTGACGGCACCAGCTTGGCCTGCTCATCCCCGTTGGTTAGTAGAATTCCTCACAGTACTTGGAACCAAAATTGAACACCCAGAACTGGCTAGAGTTGTTTGAAAGCAAAGCATCAGAAACCTTTTGGTTCATCAATGAATTTAACTGACGCTGTGTTTCTATGATGTACTGCTTTTATTGATACATAAGTAGCTTATCCCAACTTACAAGTGTACAAATCCCCAGTAGTCAGTGGTCAATCATCAGTGGCAAAAATAGCTGAAAACAGACCACCGAGAATTATATATTTTTTTAATGTAACTAAATGCAGTAAAAAGTACTATTTTTTGATAAATTGCCGTGCATTTAATTTGCAGTTAGGATGTCAAGAGTGCATCACCCAGACAATCTGATTCATACACCTGGAATACTTATTAACATTAGGTAAAACAATTTGAAATTTTGCATTTGGAATTTTAAATTTCTTAGCAGTAAGTGAAGCTATAGTGGATTTAGCAATGCTGCTGTTGATGTGGCTAAGGTTAGTCCTGCTGCCAAATTATTTGAATAATTAGTTTAGAAACGCACTTCTTATCGATGACAGGCAAAAACGCAAGACATAATGCATTTCTACAGCTAGTGTCTGGTAATGGAGCAGCTATTGGATCAGAATCTCGCTACTCGCTGCCCCCCAGTAAAGAGATGGTAATTGGACGCGACCCCAGCTGCCAAGTTGTCTTAGATGCCATGACGTACCGGATGGTATCTCGCCGCCATGCGGTAGTTCGTCCCCTCTCTTTATCCCCAGATAGCAAATTCAGCTGGGTGCTTTGTGATTTGAATAGTGCTAATGGTACTTATTTGAATGGACAACGCTTGTATGAATGTCAAGAATTGCACCCAGGCGATCGCATTTCTCTAGGTGCTGATGGGCCGCAATACGTTTTTGAGTACGAGTTTACCTCAGTCAGTCCGGCAACGACAGTTAACCAAATTACACCACTGCCTTCCGCAACAAACTACCACAACCATACGCAATTAAAGCGGCCAGATTCCGTTAGCTTCACCCAGCTTTTTCCAATTATTTCCACTGGTAAAGATTTAACTCGTAAAGCTTACCTCGTACCGGGAATACTGACCGTAATATTTGTAGTCCTAATGTTTGCTACAGTCGGTCGGCCTCAAGCTAATCAAGTGATCGTCGCAACATACATCGCCTTCGCCGCCTACTATTTTGTTTACCAACTTTGCGGTAAACAGAAGCCTTGGTGGGTGTTAATGGCTGCATCACTAAGTACGCCGCTGATTTTGCTCAGTCCAGTCTTGAATCTATTTATCTTCGTGTTTCGCGGCATCTTGCCTGGAAACTTGTCCTCAGCTCAAGAATCTATTACCTTTACAGAGTTGCTGGTGCGGATGTTTTTTGGCGCTGGATTAATGGAGGAATTACTCAAAGCATTGCCTGTATTAGGAGCGTTTGCTATCGGTAGAATGTTGTCTTCACCTTGGCGGGAACGCATAGGCGTTTGGGAACCTCTAGATGGGATTCTTCTGGGAACGGCTTCGGCTGTAGGCTTCACTCTCTTGGAAACTCTCGGACAATATGTGCCGGATATCACTCAAAATGTCGCGCAACAGGTGGGTATAGGCGCTGCTGGTCAACTAGCGGGTTTACAACTGCTAATTCCGCGAATTTTAGGCTCTGTAGCCGGACACATGGCTTATAGTGGCTACCTGGGCTATTTTATCGGGCTGGCTGTCCTCAAACCCAGCAGAAGTTGGCAAATTCTCTCTATTGGTTATCTTAGTGCTGCTGCCCTTCACGCTCTGTGGAATGCTACAGGATCAATCAATACCTTGCTGTTGGTAGTTGTTGGGGTGTTATCTTACGCCTTTTTGATGGCGGCAATTCTCAAGGCACGGGCGCTGTCACCGACGCGATCGCAAAATTTTGCTACCCGATTTCTGGAACCCAGATGAGGCAGCAGGGGAGAGTAGGAAAATAAGTCTTAAATATTTATGTCTTAGGATGGATGGCCTAATTTGATAATCTGTTTATCATCATATTATTTTAGGCCACCCATACCTAAAAACTAAAAACTAGTGGATGTTTGAAACTGCAACATAAGCTTTATTAGCAGATAAATTTCTCTGCCTTATTTAGATTAAAATATTAGGAAAAAGAAATAGTAAACTTAGTTTATGGTTCAGGCTGAGAGTTATTGAGTTGAGTAAAAGCATAGTAAGCGATCGCTAAAGTAACCTTTGCCTGCTCTACTTCTGATAAAGCTGTCCACTCGCTATTTTTAAGATTAGTGAGGGCAGATGCCGCGTTTTGCGATTCGCTACTTCGCATAGCGTAAGCAAAAGGACGAGCTAAGACTAAAAGATCCTCTGTTCCCCAAGTTGGTAGTACTGTCTGAACGCACTCAACCAGTTGTTCACCCATTGATTGGCGAGAAGAAAACATCTCAGCAGCTTTGGTGGCGATGGCATTGAGCAATGCTTGAGGTACACAAGCAGAGAAAGTAGTACGTAATGTTTCTTGAAGATTAAGCACTACTGCTTGTTGTGGATTGTGATCATAGCTTGACCAAAGTGTGTCTAGATGGCTATAAAAATCTTGCGATCGCGTCGTTAGTTCTGACTCTAACAAATCTGGCATTATGAACTGTTGTTCTAGTTCGTGAAAATATGCTTCTGATTCATTATCAACTGGATTCCAGGGATAGGTAGCATCGTCTGGTTCTAGTAACGCTTCTAAAAACTCTAAATCTAGTTGAGAGGGCAAAGAACAGAAAGTGTCTGAGTCGTTAATTTTTTTAGCCATTTTTTCTTAACTCCCGATTAGTTGGTGGTATTGACAGCTACAATTCCTAAGAAGAGATTTCCGCAAAAACAGTTGATTTTCTCTAGTAAAAATAGATTGTAAAAGCTGATGCTCAACATCAAAATCTATTTATTAACAAGGGGAAAAGCTTCGGCGTGAGCGCTCAATTAAACGGTAAAAAGCCGTGCAGGTATTGCGTATGACATAATTCATCCCTTTTCCTTTGCCCTTTACCTCTTTTTATGCAATAACTCTGCTACGAGTCTTTAATAATAAACTCCCAAATATCACCTCTAGCACTTCCAAACTTTAACTGCATTCCCGATTTCAAGGGGACTTCCTCTCGGAGGATTTGTTGCCAACCATTAGGACTTAAAAACCAGGTTGTCCCGTAGGTTGAAAAATCTTGCAAGTAATAAGTTCGCATGAGTGTAGCATCAGTAAGAGTATTGCGGCAGAAGATTTCGGCGTGGCGTTTAGAAACAGATGGTTCTGGGATGACAATATCATTGTCTTTCGTGCGACCGATGCGGGTGACTCCATAACGCAATAACCAGGTTTTACCTGAGGAGAGCGATCGCAAAGAGGCAGTAAAGGGAGAACCTATATCAGGAATGGCTGTATCTGGGAGTTCCGTAATTCCTTCATCAACAGCCTTGATCAGTTCGCCATTAAAATCTGGATGCAGATAAAGAACAGGCAAAGTCCAAGCAGGTTGATTAAATTTATACAGTGTTAATAACTCTTGCCTAGCCAGTGCTACGGCTTCATCAATTGGTTTGTGCGATCGCAGAGCTTCGGTAAAGGCTTGAATAAAACTGTGGCTTTCGTGGTCAGCGATTTTATCGCGCATCCCCAAAACCGCAGGCACACCATGACGAATCAGCACTTCTGCTAAACTGCTAGCAGCTATAGCTTGATGATTGCTAAAAGCTGGTTGTGCGCCCCAACAGGCGTTAAAAACCGCTAATTTCACACCTGTACGGGTCAATACTTGCGCCAATTCTATCCCATTCAGGGCGCATTCTGGTTGCAAAAACAGTAAGCCGCCGTCTGGGTCTGGCAAACCATGTCCAGCATAAAAGAAAACATTGTATGCTTTGGTTTCTAGTTCTTGAATCAACTCCTGTGGAGTTGGTTGTATGAGTTGATTCACTGTACAAGGTGCATATATTTGGGAATTGCCACCCACAGGCGGATCGGCAAGAGTTTGCTGTAGGATAGCGGCTTCTTGTTTTAGTTGCAGGTTTTGATCATGACCTAAGACCAGCAGGATACTTAAAGCCTGGTCAGTTCGCAAATAGGGCAAGGGGTCAACTTCAGTGCTGGTGCGACTAAACAGTAAATCTGGGGAGAGAGACATAGCCGATTGACCAGGCTCACGCTGCATAATTTCCCAAGGGAAAGCGATGAGATCCGGGTCACGAATTTCTAGTCGAAAGCGCAAACGTGTATGCTGACCCATAGCAATACCACGACTGCGTTCTAGACTACCGAGAATTTGTCCGTCGAATACCCAACGCCATAAATTCATTCCTAAGTATTGCATCAGACGACTGCTGTAGGGGCTAGTGGTCTGAGATGAAGGGGGTGAAATCGAATCTATGGGCAATGGGTTGATCTTTTGAGATGTTAAGTTTGGGGAAGTATCTAGGTGACTATGATCGGCAAACATCTGTTGCCATTCTTGCCAGACTTGAGTAAGTTCAACAGGCCATACACAGTCACGTAAAACATAGCCACTGGGATAGGGAGCCTTGACCACCCAAATGGCGAAGTTGTCAGTGCCAGTGTTTAAAAGACGGGCGATCGCCAAATTCAGGGATGGCATGGATTTATAAAACTAAAAGCTAAAAACAAATAATTTCAAATAAAGAAGAATTCAGAAGCCAGAATTCAGAAGTCAGAATAAATTAGTGGGGTATTCAAACCCAGCACTAGTTATTTTGCACCAAATTAGAGATTTGATGGGGTCTTAAACCCGGTTATGTTCAGACGCAACGCTTGAATACTCGCTACATCTGCGCTATTGCGGACTCGCTCTAAGCGAATTTATGCCCTTGGCGTTCTTCGCGCAGCGTGTCGCAGACAAGCCTCTCGAACGCGAACAGTGTCTCTCCTTCTCCCAAAGGGAGAGGCTAGCGCCAAGGGAGAAGAGAAGGCTGCCGCGCTATCTACCAGTCATATCATGTCCGTCAAATTACCCATAATAAAAGAACCCCACCCCTAACCCCTCCCTGCCTGCGGGGAGGGGAGACAAAGCACAACTTTGGCGGGGAGGGGTTCTCCGGGTTTAACTAAGTAATCAAGCGGACATGATATCATACATAATTCATTCTGACTCCTGACTTCTGAATTCTATTTTGATAACAATTCTCGAAGGTGAAAATTTTTTACTTTTTTATCTTGCTTCGTTTTTTACTCTGGTTGTTACCTGTTATTATTCCAGGTTTTTACTAGTTTATCGAGTATTTAACTAAGTTGGACTGGTGTCAGGTGGTTGAGTAACTGGCGGTTGCGTGACAACTCTACATGGACTTGGTACATCTGATTGTAAAACAGAGACTTTAAAACGGTTCATCTGAGAAAATTTAATCGATACCTTTTCCTCTGGTTTCAATCCAGGTTTTGATTTGGACGGTGCTTGAGAGGATGCTGGTGAATTTGTGGTATTTGCTGGAGTTGGTGTAGTTTTATTGGTACAGACTCGCATATATACTGAAAAATCCCCAGAAGCTGGTTTGGGATTTGGTTTTGTGTCGAGAACTTCTAAAAAACTTTCCGGGGGAAGCAATTTGTTGTTTCCCAAGGATATTTCGTTGTTGGTTTTAATTACCCAACCACGAGAAAGGTTAGCAAGCGATCGCGGTGCGGGTATCGCTTCGATGGTAGGGGTTGGTGTTGGTGTGGGATTGGACAAAATTGGAGACGAGGTTGATGGCGATCGCAGTTGCATGACGAAGAATCCTAAAGTGCCTGCTGCGGTCACAAATATTAACGGGACTATCCAGTGTAGTGGTAAACTAGAAGTCTTGGCAGGCGGATTTTCTGGAAGTACTTGAGTTTTGTGCTTTGGACTATCTAAAAGTGTCGTATCTGCCACTTTGGACGCCAAATCAACAGTTTTGGCAGAATAACCCTCTGGAATGACTGCTTTTATCGTGATCTCTGGTTCCCAATATTGGACTTGATAGTGTACTAAAGCAACGGTGACATTATCGTGTCCATTTTTAGTATTAGCAATTTCTACTAATCTATCGGCAACATTTGTTATATTTGTTTCTCCAAGCAGAATCGGCAATATTTCTGTTTCCCAGTACTCTTCCACCCGATCAAAATCACTCAAACCATCGGATGTGAGCAGAAAAACGGCATCTTCGTCGAGCATAAACCGTCCAGATGTCGGATGCAATGAGCTACTTGACCCCATTCCCAAAGCTTGAACAAGAGATCCAGCAGCACTTTGTTGCACAGCCTCGCGGTAAATGGCATAGCCTAGCCGCACCTCACGGGAAGCAACATCATCGTCGAGGGTAACTTGATAACAGCCGTGGCGTGTAATCCAATAGGCACGACTATCGCCGACGTGGGTAATGTACATTTCGTGGGCAACAGGCAATGCCATGACTAACGTTGTACCCATACGTTGTCGCCCTTGACGATTTTCAGCGTCATTGCGCTGACTGATTTTGTCATTGGCAATTGCCACGGCGTTTTCTAGGTCATTAAGCAGCAGTGAAGGGTCTATGTGGTCGTAGGGAACTTTTGTTAATTGCTGTACCTGTTGCTGGATTGTTTCAATGGCTAAATTTGAGGCGACATTGCCGCCCTCGTGTCCACCGATGCCATCACAGACAATTGCTAAGGCTGTTGGCTGGGGTGGTTTGCTTACCAGAGTGCCACTGGGGGGGCTACAGGCATCTTCGTTACGTTGGCGACTTGGCCCAGTATCGGTTTTGGTGATAATTTTGATCGTGGGTGTTTGCGATCGCCCTAATTGTGCCAGTCCATGATCTAAAACTGTGATTAATTGTTCGGATGAGTGAATCTTTCCCTGAATTAAAGAAAGGCTAACGTGCTCAACAAATTCAGCTACGGCTGGTTTGGCATCACTGAGCAACTGCTGCCAAAATTCACCCAATTGAGGCAATTCTAGTAATGTTGTAGCGTCGAAACGCAATTCCAACAAACGTACTAGTGATCCTTCTACCCGTAATACATAGGAGTCAAGTAAGCTAGAGGCGACACCTTCACTCGCAAGAGGTTGCCACAGATGAGCTATTTGCCATAACCAATTGAGTTGGCGCATCGATGTAGCATCACGCCAAGCGGTAATTAACTCGCTGCCCAAATGCACTTGTTGGATCGTCTCATCTACTAATAGTGGCGGTTTTTCTAAAAGTAATATTTCTTGCTGGGAGGGATCGTCAGCCAGAAAAAGCACTCCATATACCTGTGGTACGTGTAAGCGGTAGGGAATAAGTCTCAGGTAAGCTCTGGGGATCTGTAAATTATCTAACTCAGGCGTTACCGTTAATAAACCAGGCTTCGTATCTAAAAGAACAAATTTATCAATAACTAAATAGCGATCGGCTAATATTTGTCCAGGGCTACCCACACTCGGATTATCTACCACAGCCCACAGATAATTTTTGGGTAGGGGCGTGGAACATCGCTGGCAAAACTTGTGGGTCAGAGGGTTGGCAGCCTGACAATTTTCATTTGGACAGTGGAGCGTTGCCGCATCATTTTCCATAGTTTTCGCACCGATCAGCGATTAGCAATTTCTTTAATAACATTAGTAGGGACAATCTAGACCGCTCATCTTTCTGAAACTTGACATACCCAGACTTTAGATGATGATTTTAGTTGGCGGATATCAGCAGGTGCTAATACTTAACTTAGCCAAAGAATACGCTCCTAAGTCAACCCTACAGCCTCATCATAGCTTCTATTGCTCTGTGACTCTTCATCGCCAAAGCAACTAACTCCAACCCTGTTACCAAAGCATAACCCAAGCATAACTCCGCTATTTGCTTTTGCTGAATTACCCCATCATCAAGAGGCAGATTAATGTTGGTGTTTATTTAGTTTATAAGTAGGATAGCAATAATTAACTTTAATTAAGAATTAAGATAATTAAATATACTTTTGGCAAAAATACCTGACGAATGATGTAATTTTCAAAATCTCTTCAGAATTGCTGAGTAACCAAAGCAGCTAAACAGGAGTACTGATTCAGGACTCAGCATTGTTTCGGTAATCTCGTTTCCAGGTTCTAAGAGGATGAATGAACAAGTCCTCTTCTTGGTAGCAAATACTTTGAGATCCCCCTCAATCGCCTTTGAAGAAGGGGGACTTTGAGAGAGGTTGCCCCCCTTTTTTTAAGGGAGCCAGTGCGTTGGGCGGCTCCGCCGACTTGTACCCCTTCGGGGAAGCAAGCTACGCGCAGCGTCTCCGGCAAGGAGAAGGATCTGGCGTGGGTTAGGGGGGATCTAGAAGTGCCTAAAATCACAGCCAACCACTTGTTCATTCATCCTCTAAGAAGGAAATGCTCTTTGGGGAGGCAGCAAAGCCTCACAGAGGGCATTCCCACTCAGTACTCATCTGAAAATAGCTGGAAGTTGACACAGAAGGGTTCAGCTAGCCCTCTATCAACTCTTTAGCTGATTGTTTGTCGTCAATTACAACTTGAGGGACTCCCATGCTGTAGTTGGTAACGCGAGCAGAGAGATTATAGCTGAGTTCACCGAGTTGCAGGAGCGATCGCAGATAATGCTCTAAGTCTGACCCAACACGGCGTAAATTATAGTCTGTCAGATCTGCGCCACTAGATGCTTCTACTAGTTCGTCAAATTTGCGATAAACCTTTTGCAGCGCATCTTCATTCCAGTTAAATTCGTTGTCTGGGTCAACATCTAACGTTAAAACTTGTTGACTAGGAACCAGTTCGCCATCCCGGTCAATTTCACCTGCAAAAATGCGGACATGCCGGGTTGTGGACTTGAGTAGCATCGGGTTATCCATAAAAAGGTGTAAGATTTGGGTGGATTACACTGAAATTATTGTAGACGCTATATCCGAGCTTGAATGCTCTCAATTTACAAGCTTTGAACCCAGTTTCAAAAGGGTATATTGAATGGGCATAAGTAAAAATATCACCTGTACTGATTAGCTTGCTACTTTTATTAGGAGTTGAAGCCGGATCTACTTACTACTAGTACTGACAGTAGTCCAATTATTTATCTGCAAAAATTACTTGGTAGAGTGTTTTCATTTGGGCATACAAACAAGTCTGAGTGGTCTGCTAATCTTACCTACTGCGAGACTTTTTTTACTATCAAGCCCAGAAGACAGTAGGGTGAAGGGCTTGGCTGGAACATTTTGACCTGTGTATATTTTTTTAGGGAGAACAAAAATTTTTCCTTAATAACTATGTTCAGAAATCTCTTTTGAATTTACTGCTGAAAAAAACGTACATCTAGTAATTTTACGGAATAGCGCTACATCGACCTCTGGCTTTAATAAAATGAAAAAAGTTAAGCGCTTTTACTTACGTATAAACACCAAAGTTAGAGTAACAAGTCAAACTGTTATTGACGTTCAGATAAAGTTGATGTAAAAACCTTTAAAAAGGTAGAACAATTTCTTACAGAAACTTTATTGTGTAGAATCTTAAAAACTGAATAATAGTTATGGCTTACCATAAGCTACATCTAGCACAGGAACATCAAAATCTAGATAGTGAAAATTTAGGTTGAAAATAAAACACAGGAGAGGAAAATGGAATACAAAGGTGATGGATGAAGAAAAATTCTTAATTCAAGCACTTTGGATTCAAAAGAGATATAAAGAATTTTTGCTGGACATCTACCTCCTTACCCTCATGACCACCAAGTAAAGGAATCTCAATAGCTATGAACTCCAAAGCATTACCACGCCAGATAAATAATCTCGAAGTAGGTGTTTATGAGTGCGAAATACATCTCAAATTCCGGTTGATTGAGGAAAAGAGTTTATTAAGCGATCGCGAACAACTCTTACAGGTGCTACTTGATGCTTTAACCGAGGGTTCTGACGACTTTTTAGAGACGCTGCAAGCATCAGTTAAAGCACAGGAAGTATCTGAGTTTAAAGCCTCACATCAAATGCGACGCCAGCTAATGCGCTTGCGTAACGTTGCTGATAATCCCCAAACTTAAAGGTGTAATTTAAGTAGAGGTAAATTGTGAATTGGGTATCAAAAAAAATGTTGTTCCCATGCCCCGTTGCAATAAAAACTAAGCAGTAAGTAGAATTCATAAAATATTGTGATTTCTACTTTGTGAAAGTCTTATTTAGCAGCACAAAATCCCAGGAACAGTTTCCTCTATTAAAAACTTTGTAGCAAAGGGTACTGGTAGAATCTGAAAGCAAATTCAGCCGGGTGTATTTTACCGAGTTTTTATTAAAACATTGCATGAAAAACAAAATTCTCTGTATTTACAGATGGGGAATTAAACAATAGGCGCAAATAAAATGAAAATCTAAAAGACTAAAGTAAAAATAAATAACTTTTCTTTTAGCTTTTTGCTTTAGCTAAGTGCCTGATCGCTAAATATAGCAACCGCTAAGGCGGTTTGAGCATGATCGGTTACTATATTTCCCAAATTGTGGCAGACTGACCATAAGTATCGGCGATCGCCTGCTTATGGTCAGTCACTGTTTAGAGTTGATTATCCCATACCAAATTTTGATTACCTACTAAGTAAGTAGGTGAGAAGAAATCAAAGTAGATTAAGTCAGAACTTACGCACTGTACAAATTAATCATGGTATGCTTTTGCCAAAATCGGTCGTTTCAGGCTTTGATTAATCATTACTTTGATGGTAAATAGATCCGCGCTGTAGGGGTTTAGCAATGCTAAACCCTTACGACAGATGCGGTTTTTTCCATTACACACATTTGGTATTTTCTGTCAATGCGTAAGTTCTATATTTATCTAGTTAAGCTATATAAGATTAATTAATTTTCTAGAAAAACCCAGAAAATCCTTCAATAAAAATTTTTTGAGTAAAACTACACATCGAATTGATACTTGGTAGAATCGTACCAACGATCGCCAAAATTGATAATATTATGCCAAGAAAAGAACAAGGATGGGTCACATTTCAAACTTCAGAGGAGGAACGGAAGATTCTGGAGGAGTTCTGTGAACAGTATCAACGCACCAAGACTGAGATTTTGCGGGAACTGGTGCGTAGTCTTAATCAGCACTCGCCACTACCAATATCACTGCCAACTAAGCAGGAAAAACAGGAAGATATTTATATTCAAAAGCTTGAGATAGAAAGTAGTATTCAAAAAAAATCACTAAAAGTTAGCTCTCGCAATATTCTTAAAGGTGTCGTTAAACGAGTTATCTTAGGGGCTGTTAATAGTGAAGTGACACTGGAGATTATTCAGAAAGTAGAGTTAACCTCGATTATTACCAGAGCTTCCGCAGAAGAGTTGGAACTATCTGAGGGAAAAGAAGCTTATGCAGTCATCAAGTCCAACGATATTGTTATTGCCAGAGAATAAACCAGAATTCAGGAGTCAGAAGTCAGAATACTCCAGCCATGTACCCCTGAGGGGAAGCAAGCTACGCGCAGCGTCCCGTAGAAAAGAGATAGAGTATTAAGTCTTGAAAAATCTTTTAATTTTGTTTCGCCCACAATTCAGCTTGGTTTTAAACCAATATTCATTATTCAGTCCTACAGAATCCAATTCTGAATTCTTCTTATAAAAATGGCATTAATATCCTAAATATAATACATAAGTTCCTTCTGTACTCGGACTGCTCTTTTTTCACAAAGGTCTTGGAGTGTATATTTTTCCAAAACGGAGTTAGCAGCCTGACGTGCTTCCTGCCAGACTTCTTGAATTAGCTCACCTTCTACCGTGTTGGGAGTTGGCTCACAAGCAGAGTCAACAGCATCTGACCCTTCCATGCAGCTAAAAGCATCTAGTACTGTGATCTTCTGAGGATCTCGTGCTAGAACGTAGCCACCTTTGGCTCCACGTATACTTTTAATCAAACCTCCGCGCCTTAATGTTGCCAGAAGTTGTTCCAAATAGCGGTTTGGTATGTCTTGTAATACCGCTATCTCTCGAATTTGCAGGGCTTCACCGTTAGGGTAGCAGGTTGCCAACTCTAACAGGGCTAGAAGTGCGTATTCTGATTTATTAGAGATTATCACCACAGACGTAATATTTCAAACTCACATCTAAACATCCAAAGCCACTGAGTCTGTTTGCTTAACTTACTGCTAAGAAAAACTCTACAATCTACTTTTTGTTGAGTGGCTAACCTTACTTTAAAGACTTTCAAGGATAGAAGCAATTACTTTTTTTGTTTTTTTCAATAAATTAAAGTGATTAATCGGTGTACGGTCTTCTGGAGTTTAAACTAAGTTATTGTCTGGCAATATTGCTTAATTTGGCTCTTAAATCTGCCCATTTGATGCCTGCTAGGCTGGGCAAGACAACATGAGCGGCTCCAACTCGTTCATTGGGTCCGAGTCCTACTGCCCACATCCCTGCGGCTAGAGCGGCATCAATTCCGGCTGCGGCATCTTCTACAACCACAGATTGCCCTGGTTCGAGTCCTAGCTGCTTGGCTGCGTACAGAAATAGGTCGGGTGCTGGCTTTGGTAGCTGCACACTATAACCGTCAGCGATCGCATCTACTTTATCAGCAATGCCCAATAGCTCGATCACTGTCTGGGCATTTTTGCTAGCTGAACCAATACCAATTTTAATCCCAGCTTGCCGCAGTTCATCCAAGAGGGCGATCGCTCCTGGTAACAAATCCTTGGGTGTCATATTTTGGATCAAATCTACGTAGTACCCGTTTTTACGCTCCATCATCTCCTGGATTTGGGCTTCCGAATACGGTTTATCCCCGATAATTAGCATCAGAGATTCACGACGAGATACACCCCGTAGTGCTTCGTTAGCTTGCCGATTAAACGGTATCCCCTCTTCATCTGCTAGCTTTTTCCAAGCTAAATAGTGAATTTCTGCTGTGTCTGTTAACACACCATCTAGATCGAAAATAAATCCTTGGATGTTAGGCATTGGGTATTGAGTACTTGTACTGAGGGTTCGCGTAGCGTCTCGTAGAGAAGTATTGGTTATTCCTCCTGTCTGAACTCCCGGACGCAAATCGAAGTCATGCCATTGACCGCGCCAGTGTAGTTTAAACTTCAGGCGCGTCCAGCCAGGGGGAAGGTGGGGGTTTGCTACAGGGCCATTTTCGGTTATTTGGATGCCGCCGAATCCAAAAATTACAGCTTGCCAAATGCCACCAGCACTAGCGCCGTGAATTCCATCACTGGTGTTATTTCGGTTATCTTCAAGATCAACCATTAACGCTTGCATAAACTGTTCGTAAGCTTGAGTTGATTTGCCTAAATCTGAAGCTAAAATGGCATGAACTGCTGGGCCAAGGGACGAACCATAGGTAATATCGGTGCGGGGTGCGTAATAGTCCCAGTTTGCTTGCAATGCTTTTTTGTTGTAGGGAAAATCTGCTGATTCCCGCATTAAATATAGGAGCATTAATACATCTGGCTGCTTGAGTACTTGATATTTGTTAGTTTTCTCAATGCCTAATATCGGTTGCATGGAGCGATCGCGTGGTTCATAGTCTGCTAAATTGATATCTTCCAATTGAAAAAATCCCTCGATCTGCTCAATTAGTTCTGTTGATGGGTCATAGAGAAACAATATTTTGGCAATGATATCTTGCCAATGCGATCGCTCTTCTGGAGTGAGTTTTAATTTCTCTTCTAGTTCGGTAGCTCGTTCGGGGAATTTGTCAGCCAACCAATCGTAGACTGCGATCGCTTTCTCTAGATGCCATTGCGCCATGCGGTTTGTAAAGGCGTTGTTGTGGACGAATTCATGGTATTCATCCGCTCCGATGACTCCCCGAATTTCATACTTTTGGCGCTCAGGATTGAATTCGACCCGGCTACCCCAAAAGATGGCTGCATCTAAGATCACCTCTGCGCCACGCTTTTGCATCCAGTCATCATCACCAGTGGCTTGCCAATAGTTCCAAATGGCGTAGGGGATATCTGCATTGATATGAATTTCGCGATCGCGGCACCAAATTCGCACGTCTTCACCATAAAAATCACTACCGATAGCCCAACGTGGTGTAACTTCATCTCCGGTAATCGCACTTTCCCAGGAAAACATTGCCCCTCTATAACCATAATGGGCTGCCTTGCGTCTAGCTCCATTCAAAGTGTGCCAACGGTAACTGAGTAAGTTACGAGCGATCGCTGGTTGGGTAAACAGAAACATGGGCTGCATAAAAATTTCTGTATCCCAAAAGATATGACCGCGATAGCCAAACCCCGAAAGAGTTTTCGCCGGAATGCTGACTCTATCCTCATGCCGTGGAGCAGCAATCAGCAGTTGAAAGAGATTGTAGCGAACCGCAAAAGCCGCTGTACCATCCCCCTCAATGAGGATATCACTTTGTTGCCAAACCTCATCCCATGCCTGTTCATTGGCTTTTAGTAATGTTACGTAGTCTGGCAGGTGCGCGAGTTTTTCTTGAGCTGCTGGGACTGGTGTTTCACTCTCCCGCGAGGTAAAAACTGTGACTAGTTTTTCTATTGTTACGGTCTGTTCCGCTTTAGCTAAGAAGGTCGTACTTAAGGTCGGATAACCAGGTGCGGTACTGACTTGCAAAGATGCTTCAATGCCTGATATTGTCACCTTAGCTGCCATACCGAGTTCAATTCGGGAGTTGCGGGTGCGGCGTTGTAACCAGATTCCTTGGTCAGTCTTGCCTTGGTCTAGTCCTTCCCAGTGATTGAAACCTTGATTTTCTGGATAGCCGTTGATACTAGCTTGAATTTCGATTAGCCCATCAAAATCTACTGGCGTTAAATAGCAGCGTAGCGCCAATACGTGCGGATCTGCAAGACTAGCAAAGCGTTCAAAGCTGATGTCTATAGTATTCCCACTGGGAGAGCGCCAACGCAAAGAGCGGCTGAGAAGTCCTTGGCGCAAATCAAGCTGCCGATTATAGCGCAATATCTCACCTTGATCGAGACGGAAGCGATCGCCATTCACAATCACTACCAAGGGCAACCAGTCAGGGCAATTTACCAGTTCAGTGTACACCACCGGCACATCATCGTAGACACCGTGGATAAAAGTAGCTGGCATTGCATGAGGATACCCTTCTTCAAAACTGCCTCTTGTTCCCAGGTATCCATTACCGATAGTAAAAACGGTTTCTTTGGAGTGCAATTTTTCAGAGTCAAACAGGGTTTCGGTTAATATCCAGTCTGTGTAAATAAAATGGGGAGTGGGGAGTGGGGCATTAGACATAGGGATTAGGGATTAACGACTTTGAGAGAGATGAATGGAGTTCCGAGGTGGATGAACGAGTCTTTGAGAGAAATGAACGGAGTTCCAAGGTGGATGAACGAGTCTTTGAGAGAGATGAACGGAGTTCCAAGGTGGATGAATGAGTCTCTAATTCAATACGCTTGGGTTAGTAATATTTAGTGTTCGGAGATCCCCCAACCCCCCTCAAAAAGGGGGGCTAATATCTCTTTTACCCCTTTTTTAAGGGGGTCGCCGGAGGCGGGGGGATCTTAACCCAAGCGTAGTCTCTAATTCTCCTTGTCCCCCTCGTCCCCTCATCCACCCATATGCTTTTCTAAAATCTTTTCGGCTCTGGGTTTATAAATGAGATGAAATAACGCTTCCATGTAGCGATCTCTGGCTTCGTTATTTTCCGGAGCAACAAAGTTCCAAAAACTAAACATTTTAGCAAGCAGTAGTAATTGATTGCTATGTAAATGCCAATTATATTTGTTATGAATTCGCTGGCTCATCCATTCTGATACTTCGTGCCAGTATTCTGCATGAGCATCACATTTTTCCAGGAAGTCTAAAATTTTCTTTGCTGTTCCTTCCAAGTCTGTAGGATTAACATTAAATTCGTTTTCTTGATTCTCAATAATTTCTAAAGAACCGCCAAATTGAGTAGTGAAAGTAGGCAAGCCAGAAATCATGGCTTCCAAAATACTCCGCCCGAAGGATTCAAAGTGGGCAAAATGAACATAAATTCCCTGAGAATCTGCAACTACTCGGTAGGCTTCGCCGAGTTCACTGCTAGGGATACGCATCCCCAACCAGCGAATCTTGCCATAGAGATGATATTGATTAATAATGTTGTGGAGTTTTTGAATTTCTTCCGTTTCTTCTGAGTTTATACCTTCATGTGGATACAGCTTACTACTTAAAAGTATTAGGTTACAACGCTCTTGCAACGCCTGACTTTTACCAAAGCATTCTGCTAAACCAGTCAGGTTCTCGATGGAAGTAATGGTATCAACGGCAAAGATTGGTAGCTTTTTAGGGTGATCTAGATTACCAAATATTTGGGGATCTTCGTGGCTAAAGAGTAGGTCGTGAATTTGTGTGCGAAGGTTAGAATCTCGGTCTTCTTTTTGGCTATAAGAAAAGAAAACATTCTCATTTACTCCCGGCGGCACTAAGTTGAATTTAGGACTAAACAAATCAATCCCATCAACCACATGATACAACTGCGGCATCGTAAAGCACTTATACGACTCGTATTGACCCATGCTGTCCGGTGTGCCGACAATTTCCTGATAGGACGACGTGATGATGAATTCGGCTGCATTCATGCTAATCAAATCGGCAGTGAATTGTACCGAGAAGTGATATTGATCTTCTAAATCTTGCCAATATAAATTGCTAAATAGATGTTTCGGCTTTTCTAAAGAATGGGCAATGTTGCACTGGGTAACTTTCATCCGACGAGATAGGAGAAAAGCTACTAAATTACCGTCGCTGTAATTACCAATGAGGAGATCGGGTTTCCCTTGGAATTGAGCTAGTAATTCTTTTTTTGCATCTAAAGCAAATTGTTCTAAATAAGGCCAAACCTCAAATTTAGAGATCCAATTGTTAGTGATTTCTGGATTAAATTCCCCAAAGGGAACGCGTAATATCCAAGCATTTTCAGTATCTTGGACTTTTTCTAAACGCAGGTTGCAAAGTGTCCCTTCACAATTAGGGATTAGTCGGGTAAGAATAATTACGTGGGGTTTAATGCCCAACAAATCAAGTCCAGCGAGTTTGATTTGTTCACGCAGTTCGTTTTCTAAGCTGCGAGCTTGTTCGAGAACATAGATAACTTGACCGAGTGTTTCATCTCTTCCTAAAACATCTTGTTGTCCTACCCAGCCGTGAACGGAAACGAGGACGACGCGGAAGACGGCGGGGACACGGGCTACAAATGCTTCTAAGATGCCCGGTTCTGGGGAGTAAATGAGTCGGTCGAGAAGTTCTAGGGTTCCCCTGACTCGCGCCGCAGTGTTACCCCAACCCGGTTCAAAGCCGAGTTTTTGGAGGTCAGAGCGGAATTTTTCATCAGGTTCATCAGGCTCAAGCTCACTCAAGAATTTGAGTGCTTGCTTAATTTGTTTAGCTAACTGAATACCTGAGGGAATGCGATCGCTCAACAACAGGCTAATACCATCGTATTGCAGCCCATGTAATGCTTTAAATAACATTTCTACCCAATATTCAGGGTCAGCCAACAACTGATTGCACAGGTAACGATTGAGGAAGGCTAAACCTTGACCGATATTTCTCGCGTCGTCGATTCTTAAAGAACTCTCATAAAAGGGGTGGAGGTCGATTTCGAGGATGTGGTTTTGGTAGCGGTTAACTAAGCGATCTCTCACATCTAGCAGCGCTTGCGGCGTCATCTGCTCGAACCGATCAAAATCGGCTGTCAGTTGCCAAACTTCTTGGTTAGCAATCCTGGGTCGAACCACGAACCAAGTACTTTCATCTTCAAGAATTATTTCGTGGGTGTACTGTATCAGTTTCCCAACATAAGAAGAGTGGTAAAAATAGGCTGGCTTTTGGAATTGATGACAGTAGTCGGCAAAACCTTGCAATATCTCATTTCTCAGAAAGTAACGCTTATCTGAAGCACTCAACGCATAAATAAACTGACGCAGAGCAGTTTTTTCATCACCGTTGAAGACAGCTTGAACTAGTTCATGCATGATGACGAATTCCAGAAATTTAGCTAGGTCACGACCTCATTTTTCTCTCCGGCTCTGTGAGGTACATTTCCCCCACGATGCTAAATTACTATAAAAATCTTTGCGTCTAGCTCTGGTATGAAAAGCTGCTAGAACTTCAAATCTATGGGATGAGAGAGCAACGGCTTCAGTGTTAGTTGAAAGGCAGGGCTATTTCATTTTCATCTAGCCCGCCTCAGAATGAATTCTGAGCCTAATAGCAAAAGTCGTCTAAAGACGACTGAAAAAAGGTTATAGTCTAGTCCGTTTTAACGGACTTTAGCTATTAGCCTGAAACTTTAGTTTTGGGCGGTTTATGCCTAAAATGAAATAGCCCTTAAAGACAGCCTCATTCTTCTTCCCAAGATTCGTGATTCAGCAGGTCGATAATTCTATCTCTGAGTAGAAATTCATTTTTTTCTAGCTCCAGTTCAAAATTAATCCAGTCACGATGAGGAATATATTTGCAGAGGGTGTAAATTGGCTGCTGACGGTTAATAAGCCCCTTTTTCACAAGTTGAAGTGCTTCTACCTTGATAACCTCTATGTCGTATTTAATCGTAGTATTCATAAATCGTTCCTTTGTTCTCAATCACGGAATTGAGAACTAAAACAATAGTTGCTTTGACTCTACCTTAAAATTATCAAAAAAATTGGCGAAAATTGTGAAGAATCAAGACATTAATGCTTGCTGGAAGTCAGATATGCCAGTAAGACACTTTTTATGTTCCCAAGTATACCTTTTTTAGAGAGATTTTTACAGAGTAAGAAGGGCGGCACAACAAGCTGTAGACAAAAATAGAGCCACTATTCAAAGACGCTGCGCGTAGAGAAGCAGTACTAAATGCTCTCTGTGAGAGTTGCCAAAGGGTAGGCTAGGGTAAAGAACATTCTCTAAAGGACTTCTACCATGCTCTTGAATCTTGATAAAGTTCGCCAATATTTTCCCGCTTTAGCTGGTGAATGGACTTTTTTTGATAATGCTGGCGGCTCACAAACCCTGAAAAAAGTAGCAGATAGAATTAGCGAATTTCTGCTGACTTCTGATGTCCAGTTAGGAGCTTCTTATGCGGTTTCTCAACTTGCAGGAGAACGATTGGCTTTAGCAACTAGGGGAATGGCTACTTTCATTAACGCCAATTCTCCTAAAGAAGTGGTCATGGGGCCATCTACTACAATGATGTTGAAAGTTCTCTCAATCTGTCTGGCTCAAACTTTCATGCCTGGTGATGAAATTATTGTTACTAATTGCGATCATGAATCGAATATTGGTGCTTGGGTTGCTCTTGAAAAACAAGGGATGAAGATTAAAGTATGGCAAATTCGCCCAGACAGTTTGGAACTTCATTTAGCAGATTTAGAACCATTGATGAGTCCGCGTACAAAACTGGTAGCTTTGACTCACGCTTCTAATGTTTTGGGAACCATCAACCCGATCAAAGAAATCGCTGCATTTGTACACGATCGCAAGGCGATGATTTGTGTAGATGGTGTAGCTTATGCACCACACAGATTAGTTGATGTCCAAGATTTAGATGTTGATTTCTATGCTTTGAGTTGTTATAAAGTTTATGGACCACATCATGCTTTACTCTATGGCAAAGAAGAACATTTATTAAGATTGCCTGGTCTGAACCATTATTTTATTGCTCAGACAGATATACCTTATAAATTTCAGTTAGGGAATGTCAATTTTGAATTAAGTTATGGAATGTTAGGTTTATGTGATTATTTAAGTGAATTAGCACAGTTGCACTATGGCAATCAAACTGCACTTGATTTGAGAAATCAAATGGTGCAAGCATTTGATTTAATTAGCATACATGAAGAACATATTAGCGATCGCCTCCTAAATTACCTCAACAACAAGTCTAATGTGCAAGTGATTGGTAAATCAAAGGCTGATCGGCAATTACGTGTGCCAACCATATCCTTTGTAGTAAATGGAATGAATAGCTCAACCATTCCGGCAAAAATTGACCAACATTACATTGGGATTCGTTATGGTGACTTTTATGCTAAACGGCTGATTGAATATCTGGGGCTAGCGTCGCAAGGTGGAATAGTCCGGGTGAGTATGGTACATTACAACACCCTTGAGGAAGTTAACAGCTTGATTGAGGCTTTTGAGCAAGTATTTTAATCCTTACCAAGCTGCAAAACTTGCACCTCTTCTTGTGGGTAAATTAATGTTTTACCCACTGGTAGAACAGCTAAGGCATTGGTTTGAGCTAAATTAATTAAATTGCCGGAACTGTGACTACCACCAGCTTTGTAAAATTCGTAAACACCATCAATTAAATGCAATTTACCCCAAAGGTAAGTTTCATTCTTGCCGTCCGATCGCAATTCATCATGTGATCGCACTTTCAAAAAAACTGCTTCCCAACCTCCAGTAATTCCCGAAAGTTTCTTGATTGCTGGTAGTACAAACCGCCAAAATGTCACCAACACAGCCGCAGGGTTTCCTGGTAAACCAAAGTAGAGTGGGGAGTTTTGAGTTGGGAAAGTGGCTACAGTAAGGGGTTTTCCGGGCTTTATCTGTACAGCCCGAATGTGGATTTTTGCTTTTAATGACTCTAGAACTTTGTCAATATAATCATAATCTCCCACTGAGACACCACCAGAAGAGATAACTATATCAGCGATCGCAACGGCATGAGCAATGACTTTCTCCAGAGCAACTGGATCATCCTTAACAATACCTAAAATTAACGGTTCTGCCCCACTCTGCTTTACTAAAGCTGCGATCGCATACTGATTAGAATCCACAATTTGCCCTGGTTGCAGCAGTTTGTCAATTGGTACTAACTCATCACCAGTAGAAAAAATTGCCACACGCGGACGACGATAAACACTTAATTGCTGACATTGTGCAACTGCTAATACGGCAATTTCTGGAGCATTTAACTTAATTCCTGCTGGTAATAGTTGTGTCCCAGCTTCGTAAAAAGATGCTTTGTGTCTGACAAATTCTTGCGGTTTTGGCGCATCCAAAATAAACACGCGGTTTTCCTCCCGACGTGTCCTCTCTTGCATAACTACAGTATCCGCACCGACTGGCATCACGGCACCTGTGAAAATCCGCGCGGCTTGCCCTGGTTGAATCGGAGACTTGGGCTGATACCCCGCCGGAATCTCTTCAACAATTTCTAAAACGGCTGGTTGTTCGGCGCTAGAGTGCTGCACATCTTCGTAGCGAACTGCGTAACCATCCATTGCCGAATTATCCCAATGGGGAAAATCTAGCGGACTGGTGACAGGTGTTGCCAAAATCCGACTATCTGATGTGAATAAATCTACAACTTCTGTATCCCGTTGCTCATCCAACGGTTGTACTAAATTTAAAATAATTGCTTGTGCATCGCTGACTGATAACATAGCGATCGCGCCTCCGACTTTTTACATTTATCCCCGTAAAGTAACACTGACCACTCAATTAAGAAAGTATATAATCTTAGAAATCATTCTCATTGACTTAAGCTCTTTCTAATTCTCTCCAAGACTTAGAGAGGACTGATCCTGCTGACTTCGCAAAAATAAACGTGAGCATAAGTCCCGCTAACAAATCCGGCAAAGATGATTTTGTTAGAAACACTAATCCAGCCGCCACAAGTACAGATGTGTTGGCGATAATATCGTTACGAGAACAAAGCCACACAGAAGACATATTGATGTTATCGTCTTTATGCCTTGTCAAAAGATAAAGACAGAACAAGTTGCTACAAAGGGCAAGAAATCCAACTGTACTCATGATTTGCAGGTCAGGAGTTGTGTTAAAAAACACCTGATGTGTAGCCCTAGCAAAGACCACTACAGCACACAAAAACATAATAGCTCCTTTGAGCATGGCGGATTTTGCCTGTGATTTTGCTCCCTTATTGATTACGTAAAGACTGCTTCCATAGGCGATCGCATCCCCTAGCATATCCAGAGAATCCCCCGTCAGAGAAAGGGATTTAGACTGAATACCAGACAGGAGTTCTACAACGAACATCACTGCGTTTACGCCCAGAACAATCCACAAAACCTTGCTCTGGCGCTTGGTCATTTTTTCAAGTTCAGATGATTTCTTTTGGCAGCAGTGGTCAGACATGATTTAGTTCCTTAGTTACTTGCCTATTCATTCCAACATTCAAAAGAATATCATAATGATAAGATAAAAAAAGAGACTACTGAACAATCTTTTGCAACACAAGATCCAAAATCTCACCTACGAATTGATCTCGCAGCGAGTAATAAACGAGTTTCCCATCATTTCTATACTTGAGTACCTTCAGATCACGGAGCTTCCGTAAATGGTGTGATGCCACAGATACCTGCACACCAAGAACCTCCGCAAGATCACAGACACACAATTCCTGGCGATCCTTTAAGGCATGGAGTATCTTTAGCCGAGATTTGTCAGCAAGAGCAGTAAAGAGTGTTTTAGCTTCTTCAAAGGTGTCGTCCATCGGCATTGCGTCACGGACGTGAACTACTAACTCGTCATTGAAACAGCGCACTTGACAAATGTCATCCGGTTTCACTTTCGGCACAAGAACTTCCTACAAATCATCTAAAAGCCAGTCTAGCAGTGATTTAGGGTGGTTACTGTATACTTCAATCGCGATCAAAGTTATGTTGAAAGTGCAGCAAGTGCCCAAGTCACCACCTTAATATTAAAAACAGGAACAATAATTATTTCCCAACTCCTAAATAAAAATACCTATTTTGTATGACAATCGAACGAGTTCCCCAAAAACACTATCCCAAAGCTGAAATTGGGCGGCGAGGTATGGCATTGGGGCTTGATTTCCTTGGTGTATGGTTAGTCAGTTCCTTACTCGGAGGCGGCGATATCGGGATTCAATTTGTGCAAATCCTAGTTTTTGTGATATTTTGGCTGGTTTTGCGGGTACTGGTGGTATACAACAATCAAGGGCAAAGTTTAGGGCGTTGGGCGTTCGATTTAAAGGTGTTGGAGGTCGAAGATGGGGAAGTAATGGGCAGAATTCCAGATTTGCTCTCACTGGTGAAGCGAGAGGCGATCGTCGGCTTGGGTGCGCTTTTAGTATCAATTGCCCTGAGCAATATTAGAGCCAATCCCACTGCTATACTGCTAGTACTTCCTCTAGCAATTGATTGTGCGACTGCCTTCTCTGATACCCAGATGCGGCAGGCTTTACACGATCGCTATTGTGGAACTTTCATTGTTTCGTCGCGTCGTGGCTACTCGCTGGATATAAAAGTCAAAAGATTAGTTGAAAATATACGGCGGAATGTGAGAAGATAGTCGTTTGTGTTAATTCTCTTCAGGCTTCACTGTTTGCAAGATTATGGCTAAGAGTAAAGGTGCCCGCATAATTGTGACACTAGAGTGTACCGAGTGTCGGACAAATTCAAACAAGCGATCTCCTGGTGTTTCACGTTATACCAGTACTAAGAATCGCCGCAACACCACTAATCGATTAGAACTGAAAAAGTTCTGCACCCACTGCAATAAACATACCGTTCACAAGGAAATTAAGTAGAGATGAGTTATTTCCGTCGTCGCCTTTCTCCAATTAAGCCAGGAGATCCAATCGATTATAAAGATGTTGATTTGTTGCGTAAGTTTGTTACCGAGCGGGGCAAGATACTGCCACGTCGGATTACTGGGCTTACGTCTCAGCAACAGCGAGAGTTGACATTAGCAATTAAACGTTCGCGGATTGTGGCTTTGTTGCCATTTATCAATGCAGAAGGCTAAGAGAAGTGATGAGTTATGAGTGATGAGTGATGAGCGATGCCCTGAGCCTGCCGAAGGGTTAAAAATCAAAACTCCTAACTCCTAACTTCAAACTTCAAACTATTTAAACTGTTCACCAAATTAAAGTGCGAGAGTTGTGGAGAAGGGGACGCTAGTTGAATTTAGGGTTCAAGGCGATCGCCGTCTGGGCATCGTAGAACGTCCAGATGGTAAAACCCGCTGGTTTGTGGTAGACGAACGTGGTCAATCCCACAGCCTCGCGCCTAAACAAATAAGCTATACAGTTACCGGACAGACTTACAAAACCTCTGAGATTGCTACCTTTTTAGAGCAGGTTAAGCCTTATTTAGATCCATCTAGCTTGGAAGTAGCTTGGGAATTGCTGATTGAAGATGGGGAAACAGTCACCCCAGACCAAATGGCGAATCTGCTATTTTCGGAATTAGCCGCGCCTTATTGTTACGCCGCCTATTGCTTGTTATCAGACGACAAACTTTATTTCAAGCAAAAAGGAGACGCTTACGAGCCGCGGACTGCTGCTCAAGTTGCAGAACGCCAGCACCAGATGGAAGTAGAGGCACAAAAAGCCAAGGGACAGCAGGAATTTTTAACTCGTCTAGAGCAGGCGCTCAAAGGTGAAGCAGTAGAGTGGGGACGCCACGATCGCCAGCGCATAGAAGGACTAGAAAAATACGCAGCGCTGCTTGCTGATACCGTGCGGACGGGGGTCAATCATGACTCTTTGGCTCGCGCTTATCCTCCCCCAGCTCCAGTTTTAGAAACTATGACCATGCTGGGACGACCCACAACACCCCAAGGAGCCTTTCAACTGTTGGTGGATTTGGGTTGCTGGAGTCCTTATGAAAACTTGTTCCTGCGTCGTTCTTCAATTCCGATTCAGTTTCCTAATAAGGTATTAGAAGTGGCGCAACAGCGTTTGGATTTCCCGCCGATTGACTCAGATACAAACCGCTTGGATCTGACTCACTTGAAGGTGTACACCATTGATGATGAAACTACTACAGAGATCGATGATGGTCTGAGTTGGGAAGTACTCGCCGATGGCCGGGAACGCCTATGGGTGCATATCGCCGATCCCACTAGATGGTTAGTCCCGGAAGATGATTTAGATTTGGAAGCTAGAAAGCGGGGTAGTACAGTCTATCTACCTACGGGGATGATTCCCATGTTCCCAGAGGTATTGGCAACTGGGCCAATGAGTCTGATCCAGGGACAAGTTTGTTGCGCCCTCAGTTTCGGGATTGTTTTAGATACAACTGGGGCAGTAGAAGATTACAGCATTCATACCAGCTTAATTAAGCCGACTTATCGCCTCACCTACGAAGATGTGGATGAAATGCTGCAATTAAGGGTACAAGCAGAACCGGAAATTGAAGCGATCGCTACTTGGGCACGGCGGCGCAAAACTTGGCGTTATGCCCAAGGAGCAATTAGCATCACTATGCCCGAAGCGATGATCAAAGTCAAAGGTGATGAGATCAACATTGACATTTTGGACGATTCCCCATCCCGGCAAGTGGTAGCGGAAATGATGATTCTTGCCGGTGAAGTTGCGGCTCGTTATGGTAAAGCTCACAACATACCTTTGCCTTTTCGTGGTCAACCGCAACCAGAATTACCTCCAGATGAGGAATTGCTCCTACTTCCGGCTGGATTTGTTCGTGCTTGCGCTATGCGTCGTTGTATGCCCAAGAGTGAAATGAGCATTACGCCTTTGCGTCATGCTGGTTTGGGTTTGGATACCTATACCCAAGCAACCTCTCCGATCCGCCGCTACAGTGACTTACTTACCCACTTTCAACTTAAAGCCCATTTGCGGGGTGAAGCTCTGCCATTTTCCGCAGAACAACTTAAAGAAGTGATGATAAATGTTACCAGCATCACCCAAGAGGTAACGATGGTGGAACGGCAAACTAATAGATATTATGCTTTAGAGTATTTACGCCGTCATCCAGAGGAAACTTGGGATGTGACAGTGTTGATGTGGCTGCGAGAAGACAGCAACTTGGCACTAATTTTGTTAGAAGATTTGGGCTTGCAGTTACCAATGGTTTTCAAGCGTTCTGTGAACTTGGGCGAACAGATATTGGTGAAAGTTAGCCACGCCGATCCTCAAAAAGATATGA
Source organism: Nostoc sp. (assembly GCF_041747015.1). Taxonomy (GTDB): domain Bacteria; phylum Cyanobacteriota; class Cyanobacteriia; order Cyanobacteriales; family Nostocaceae; genus Nostoc. The sequence goes on along the minus strand of NZ_JBGTFY010000229.1, from coordinate 10,796 downwards.
TTCAGTTTCAAGAAATAATTTATCAAGAAGCCCAAACAGCAGTGAATTAACCTTGCTCCAACCCCTTTCGGTTAGCATATAGAGTAAATGGAATCAGGTAATAGTTATGAATATATCTTTGACTCCAGAACTTGAGCAGCTGGTTAAGGATAAAGTTAATAGTGGTCGATATCACTCAGTTAGTGAGGTGATGGGTGAGGCATTGAGATTGCTAGATGAACGCGATCGCCTTCGAGAGCAGCGTCTAGCAGAATTAAAAGCTAAAATCCAAGTTGGTATCGAAGCTTTAGACCGAGGTGAAGTAGTCGATGGTGAAGAGGTATTTGCAGAAATTGAAGAAGATATCCGACGTGCTGAAGCTCAAATGCGACAAGCAGAGGCTACTAAATAATGAGTCGGTATGTTTTAACAATTCCAGCCAAGGAAGACCTCAAGGAGATTAATCGTTATGTTAACCGCTTTAATCCTGGTACGGCTCAAAGACTTAATGAAAAAATTAGACGGCAGTGTAAGCTGTTAGCTGATTTTCCTAATATGGGGCAAAGTTACGATAATTTTGCAAGTGGTTTAAGGAGTTTCCCGGTAGAAGATTACTTAATATTTTATCGTCCCATTGATGGCGGTGTGGCAATTGTGCGTGTTATCAGTGGTTATCGGGATTTAGAGACAGTTTTTTCAAGTGAGGATATTCTTTAAAGTTATATTTGATGTAAGCGATCGCTTTCTCTAGCTAATATGTCAATAAATAATAACAAAGTACTTATTTTTGATACTACCATGCGTGATGGAGAACTGATGCCTGGTATCAAAATGAATCTCCAACAAAAAATCACTATCTCCCAGTTGCTCGAAGAAATGGGAGTAGATATTATTGAAGTTGGTTATCCAGGAAGCTCTCAAAAAGATTTTGATGAAGTCTTTAATATTTCTAAAATAATTAAAAATTCTATCGTTTGTGGGCTAGCGAGTTCCAATTTAAATGAAATAAACACTCTTGCTGAAGCAATTAAACCAGCTATAAAAGGTAGAATTCACACTTATACTCTAGTAAATATTAAAAATCAATCAAAAGTAAACAAAGCAGAAGTATTAGCAACAATTAAAGAAAGCGTTTCTCTGGCACGCAATTACTGTGATGATGTAGAATGGAGTGCTTTTGATGCTCCCAGAAGTGAGCCAGATTTTTTGTGTAAATCTATTGAAACTGCAATCAAGAGTGGTGCTAATACTATTAGTATTCCTGATAGCTTAGGTTTGGCATTACCAGAAGATTTTTCGCAACTTCTGCAAATGATTTTTAATCGAGTCCCAAATATTGATCAAGCTGTTGTTTCAGTACACTGTCATGATGATTTAGGCATGGCGGTAGATAATTCACTCATTGCTTTAAGTTGTGGCGTGAGGCAAATTGAATGTGCAATTAATGGTTTGGGTGCGAGAAAAGGTAATGCAGATTTTAGTAAAGTTGTGACTGAGATTTTAAAACAGGGAAATTATCAAATTGAGATTGACACTTTGTTAATGAGTAAAGCAGCAGAGCTAATTTTTCAAATAACTGGGATTGGAAAAGTAAAATAGCTAATATAAATACACATAAATAAACATAAATATAATTTTGAAGAATAATTAGAAAAAAGAGATAGCATATTATTTTTCATAAATAGTATGGAAGGCAAAGACTTTTATCGTGCTGATCCTATAGCCAGTTGGTTAATTGAGAAATGCCATTTGACACCTGTAACTTTAGGAATGCTTTCAATCTTCATTACATCGGGTTTTTATTTAATTGCTGCTACGGTAACTAAGACGTTGATTTTGCATGAAGAACACTTAGGATTGCTACAAGATTGGTTTGCCTGGGTGTGGATCTGCTTGCTCAATCCAATTATCTTTGGCTACTACTTGTGGTCATTTAAGGCAATATATCGGCTAATTGAGTACCTTGAAAAATCAGATAGTGTTGATACTACCGAAGCAGAAATTAACTCGGTATTATTGCCCTACCAAAAGTCGTGGCGGCAATTTTTGGCGTTAGGAGCAGCGATCGCTTTTGGAATATGGTATTTTTCTCTACAGCAAGATGTTTACAACTGGACAGGATCTGATGGATCAATTCCTGCTCTGACGGGGGCAATTAACGCTGTTGCAATATTTTACGCAGGAAGTATATTAGTTTTGAACCTAACAACTAATGTTTGGTTACTGCATGAACTTTTAGGTAAGGATAATAAGCGACTTAATATCAATCCACTCCATCCTGATCGCTGTGGTGGGTTGAGTCCGTTGAGTCAATATTCTCTAAATACAGCTTACCTAGCGGCTATAATTGGTACGATGATAACACTAAGTAAGTATCAATTTATTAGTCAAGGAATAGCGCAGGAGTACTGGTATTTTAATTTAACGATTCTGCTTTATATTCCCATATCGTTAATATGCTTTTTTGGCCCTCTCCTTACCGCTCGTAGAGGTATGAGAAAAGCTAAAGAAGAATTACTAAGCGAGATTGCGAGGCAGTTTCAAGAAGATTATAAACGTATTCACACAAGCTTGAAGAGCGATGGAGAAATTTTGAAGAAAGAAGCTGTTAAACTTCAAGAGTTGCGTTCTCTCTATACGTTGACTAATGAATTTCCTGTATGGCCTTTTGATGTTACAACCTTGCGTCAATACTTGCTTTCTGTAGTTACACCACTTCTTCCCCTGCTACTCAAGTTTGGAGAGTACTATTTTAAGCGCATGGTCGTAAAGTAATTTAAACTCACATTAGGAAGTCCCGATAGTTTGGGCGATTGGCTGCGGTATTGATTGAGAGAGCGATCGCACTTGTGAACAAGTTGATATGTAGATTTTTACATGGATCTCCGACTGTGAAGCCTACGATAGAGAAACATAAGCAGAAAACCCTTGCTGGACTGGCTTTTCAAAGTTTTTAGGCTATCTGTAGGTGCTTGTATTTTCTTTTAATGGCTTGGAAGTTACACAGCACAAGGGTTTCAAATTTCTCTGCTATTGTTAAAGATAAGATTTGGGTAAATATTTGCTCAATGTGTTCCTTTATTTAACGAGGTGCTTGTAATATTGAATCTCAGAGGAGTTCTGATATAGGTTTTAGCGATCGCACTGCCCAAACCTTTGATGCCAATAGGCGTTGAGCACTACAGTTTCAGAAAGGCTAAATTTCTGTTATTTTCTGCCCAAACCTTTGATGCCAATAGGCGTTGAGCACTAGATATGCGACTCGCTCCAATCAACATCACCCCACTGCCCAAACCTTTGATGCCAATAGGCGTTGAGCACAAACTCAAACAGTTGTTGGGCAGCTCACTCTCGCAACTGCCCAAACCTTTGATGCCAATAGGCGTTGAGCACAAAGATTGGCGTTTCTGTGGTGCTGTTGGGTTCTACTGCCCAAACCTTTGATGCCAATAGGCGTTGAGCACATGCTGATGATGGTAAAGGTTGGGAGAAAAAAGTCTGCCCAAACCTTTGATGCCAATAGGCGTTGAGCACACCTTCACCTCCAACACTCCTGTCACTGGACAAACCTGCCCAAACCTTTGATGCCAATAGGCGTTGAGCACTGAATGATAAAATCAGAAGCGGCGACAATAATTTCTGCCCAAACCTTTGATGCCAATAGGCGTTGAGCACAATGCTTTGCTGAATTACTTTGATGAAGAACCCACCTGCCCAAACCTTTGATGCCAGTAGGCGTTGAGCACAGCCGCAATGGTGTGCCGCTCAGAACAATTCAAGAACTGCCCAAACCTTTGATGCCAGTAGGCGTTGAGCACGTATTGGGACAGTAAAAAATCCTTTTGGTTTCGTGACTGCCCAAACCTTTGATGCCAGTAGGCGTTGAGCACACGATTGAGGAGATCAGTTTTATTTTAGGTATGGGTACTGCCCAAACCTTTGATGCCAATAGGCGTTGAGCACTTTCACGATTTAAAGGTTTGATACTTTTGAGTGCTGTAGAGCAGCTGGGACTAACATAACCCTGCTTGCTTTAAACCTATGATGCCGTCAGGCGTTGAGCATATTAGTAAATAACTTGACATCATCCTAAATTTCTGTTAGTCATGATTTATTCTGATGTTTCAAGATATAAAGGTATATTCCTTCAGTTTTTCGTTGAAACACAGTTTAATACTGGCTCTAAGCCCTATGTGCTGCTAGTTCTCAATCGCTACCTCAGATGCCGTAAGGTTTTGAACATTTTAAATATTTAAAATTTTGTCATTTCGGGGGATTCCTAAAGTGATTGCATCTGTAGGTTTTTCTGCATATCAAAATGCAGGTAATCAACTTGAGCCATTTGTTGAGCTTTGCTTTCCAGTCCGAGGGAAATGTTTGCCTGCGGATCATAACTATGCTCTTTTTGCAGCGTGTGTTCATATAATTCCAGAGATACGTCAGCAAACAGCAATCAGTATTCTGACAATTCCTGGTTTTGCTGATAAACAAGGCAAAATTCTTCTGACAGAACAATCTTGCTTGCGAATTCGCGTACCGATTCCTCAAATTTCGTTGATTTATAAATTGGCAGGAAAGAGTATTCGATTAGGAATACATGAGATTCAAATTGGTATCCCAGAAATATTTACGCTTAAACCAGCAAAGACGCTTAGATCAAGAATTGTTGTTATCAAGGGATATAGCGAACCAGAGCCTTTTTTAAATGCAGTCAAGCGTCAGCTTGATGATTTAGAAATCTCAGGGCAAATTTCTATTCCGATAAATAAAAAAGGTGAACTTAGTCGCAAAACGCTGAAAGTCAAACGATATACCATTGTTGGTTTTACAACTGAGATTTCCGAATTAAGTGATGATGATTCTTTAAAGTTACAGCAGTGGGGAATTGGTGGCAAAAGACACCTTGGCTGTGGATATTTTCTGCCTTTTAAGGGAGGTAGGAATGTTTAAGGTATTATTGGCGAAATCCTTATCAGCAGAAGAGCAAAAAGATGATAGAGCGCGAGGTTCTGCAAAATATACAGGACATATCAGCTTTGTGATGCAAGCTGCTGATGTTTTGGTGGATAAATTGGGTAAGTCCATTCTCCAGCAATTAGGAATAAAACATATTGATTTAAATTACTTTGCAACAACAGTTAGATTAGGTGCATATTTGCACGATTGGGGTAAAGCAAATCAACATTTTCAGGAGATGGTTTACCTAAAAACTCTTGACTCTAAATCATCAGATCCGAAACTTCTTAAGTATCGCCAAGAGTTGTTGAAGTCATCAAAAAAGCATTCAGACAGACAAATGCTGCGTCATGAAGTCATTAGCGGCATTTTGGCGTGGCAAGTACCTAGCTTTAGAGAATGGTTGGAACAATGCCAGAATGCAAACTTGATGATTGCTGTTTGGGCAGCAATGGGGCATCATCTCAAAATCGGGCTAAATCAAAATAATCAAGCTGCGGAATTTATAGCCGAAATTCCTTCAGGCATTGGAGATGAATTAAAAATTTATACCCATCATTCAGATTTTAAAACAGTCTTGAAAATGGGTCATCAAGCTTTAGGATTACCTGAAAACTTACCAGAACTCCCTCCAGAGATTTGGTCAAAGTCGCAGTTACAAAAAGCTTTAATAAATCTACGCAACGAATTTATTCAGTTTGAATCGCAACTAGACTGGGAGCAGCAAAAATTCATTGCTGCGGTGAAAGCAACAGTAATTGCAGCAGATTTGGCTGGTTCTGCGTTACCTCTAGCTGAAGAAAACTTTAAGGTATGGATTGAAGAAGTATTATCATTACAACTCTCAAAAGAAGATATTGCAAAATTAGTCAATCAACGTCTAAAAGGTCAAAAACTACGTCCATTTCAAGAGTTAATTGCCAAATCAGATCGTCGAATAACGCTCGTCAAAGCAGGTTGTGGAACAGGTAAAACCATTGGTGCGTATGCCTGGGGAGAAAAATGGGCAGTAGGACGTAAATTATTTTTCTCCTATCCAACTACAGGTACAGCTTCCCAAGGATATATTGACTACGCACATGGTACAGAAATCGAAGCTGATTTAATGCACTCTCGTTCTGATTTAGATAGAGAATTACTATTCTCTGGTGACTCGGATAATTCAGAGAGTATCAATATTCGATTAATGGCTTTTCAGGCATGGCGGAAGAAACTGATTGTTTGTACAGTTGATTCTGTGTTAGGTTTAATTCAAAACAATCGCAAACCACTTTACTCTTGGGCTGCGATCGCACAATCCGCTTTTGTTTTTGATGAAGTTCATGCCTACGATGCACGTCTTTTCGGGGCGCTGTTGAAATTTATCAGGGCATTTCGCGGTGCGCCCATTCTCTTGATGAGTGCTAGCTTTACTCCCGAACAATTACAAGCTATTCGTCAAGTTGTTGTAGAACAAGGTGAAGAACTAGATGAACCCATCGAAGGGCCAAAGGAACTAGAAGAACTTAAGCGTTACGACATTAAATATATTTCTGAAGTCACTGACTTTGATGAACTCAAGGAAATTTGGCAACCTGCAATACAAGCTCTCAGAAATAACCAGAAAGTGTTATGGGTGACTAATTCTGTAAAAACCTGCATCGAAATTTATCGCACAGCAAAAATTAAGCTTGCTGAACATTTACCAAAATTAGATATTAAACCATTAATTTATCACAGTCGCTATCGTTACAAAGATAGGCTCGACAAGCATAAAGCTGTAATTGAAGCCTTTGGGAAAGATGAACCAGCCTTTGCTGTCACTACGCAAGTTTGTGAAATGTCCCTAGATTTAAGTGCTGATTTACTGATATCTGCAATGGCTCCCGCAGCATCTTTAATTCAACGTTTGGGAAGATTGAACCGCAGGATGACTAGACAGGAAGAAGAAGCAAGACTGGCAATTATTTATCCTTGGGATAATAAGCGACCCTATGATTCGGCAGAACTTGCGACAGGAGAGCAACTAATTCAAGAATTTTCCTGCAAAAAAGGTATTTCTCAACTAGATTTAGCTGAAGTTGCTGCCCGTCTTCACTCAGAGAAAGTCGAGCAAGTTAAATCAAGTTGGTTGGAAGATAACTGGTGTAATCGCCCAGATTTTTTACGTGAAGGAGGATACACAATTACTGTGTTATTGGGTGAAGATGAGACAGTAATTTGGGATATTGCCGAACAGCGCAGACAAGAATTACTCAAACAAGGTAAGAATGAATCCCGAATGAAATTGTTCAAACAGGAAGCACAAGCTTGGTCAGTACCTATCCGAATTGAACCAGACTATCGGGAATGGCAACGTCGGGGATTCTATCCCATCACTCCAATTAACAGAATTCGCTACAGCGAAGACGTAGGAGCAGAGCAGTGAAATTAGAATTTGATTTAGGCAATCCTAGTTTTACTTTGTTGCATTGTGCTGGGTTAGCTGGGTTATGGATGACTTTAAAGCAGTTAGAAATAGAAAAAGTGGCTCGTCCAAAGGGATTAAATTGGGAGCGTTCCAAACGAAAAGTCATCTTAAATTGGCAAGGTAGTGATAAAACAGTTTTGGAATGGCTATTAAAAGAATCATTTCAAATAAATGATGGACTAATTGCCCTTCGCGGTTTAGATTCGCAAACTATGCGTAAGGATGCTCAGGTGATTGTACACCAGGGAATTTTGGGTACTTTTCTACAACATAACAGCACTCATAAATCGGCTGGAACACAAACCGAGTCTCTATCATTAGGTGAGGGTGAAAAAGAGATTCAAATTACATATAAAGCCTTACAAAGCTATGCTTATCAAGATTTTGCCAGTAACCTTTGTGATAAAAATGAACAATTGCTGATAAAACCCATTAGTGTTGCTGGGTGGTTAAATCCCGGTGCAGTAGTACGTCATGTTGCCTTCAGTTCTGATACTTCTTTTGAAGAACTTCCAGAAAATGCATTCCTTCTATTATTTGCTCCCGTTGCTTGTTATTACTATATTCTCCGCTCCAAATTGCGAGATAAACGTGCTCAATACGCATTGGTAGTTCCAGAAATCACAGATTTAGAAAAATATGCTCAATATCGTCAAAATCAACACTTGAGATATGCCACTTACAAAGATTTTCATGCTTCAGGTTTGGGTGATGCCGGACTAAAATTTTTGACTTTAGAAGCAACAATAAATATTACTAAAGACTTTGGTGTACCGCGCTGTCAAGTTTTAACTTTGGGAACCGTTGCATGGTCAACTCAACAAAAAACTCGGACAGATATGTATGTGGTAGAAGCCAGTGACGAGGTTTGTCATAACTATCAGGTTTGTGATAGTCACTTGCAACATAAGCCAATGGAAGGTAAAGAAGGTGGATTTTTAATAACTAGCTTTGCTAGGGAATTAATTGCTGAAAATTTGGCAAGAAATCAACCTTGGTATTCTGGTATTTCAGAAAAAGTAAACAGTAACGAACTGTTCAAAAAGTTATCTTATGAAAGGGAAGGACTATATCAAGTGATTCAGAAAGTTCAATCAGATGAACGCGAAAAACTATTTGTTAAAGCTTGTCATGAGGCAATAAATTATACCTATGGTCAAGTTGCCGATAAAACTAAGCTTGGTGAGATTCCTAATTTTGAACGTGTCACTGTAAAAATCAGAACCGGATTAAGCAGATGTAAAAATTCGGATACATTTCGAGAATTTATTACTGATTTTTGGTCACGAGCAGGAAGAATTCCTACTTTACAGCAACATTGGGAAGAGTTAATGGATTTTGTGATGGTTGATAAGAACTGGAAAAAATCGAGAGATTTAGCTTTGCTGGCATTAGCCAGTTATAAAGGCAAAGGTATTTCTCATGAAGATAATGCTGATGAAGGTAGTTTGAATGAAGAAAATGTGATTGATATTGGCCTTTAACAGTTCGGCTCCGCTCACTGTTAAAACTTCGGCTCCGCTCAGTTTTAACAGTTTTGGGAATGTTTATAATTTTTAAGGAGATTTTAAAAATGTCATTTCATTTATTTGGAAATGTGTTAACAGGGTATGGTACTGCCGCTAATAATCGTGGAGAAAATGAAGGTAATATAACTACTCTACAAAAAATTCTTTGGAAAGGAGAAGTTCATACTACAGTTTCGGCTGAGGCAATTCGTTGGGCATTACGCTACTACTGGCAAACTGCTGGTAACGATTATCAAGTTAATCGTCGTTGGAATGATGATACAAACGATAATATTTGGCAAAATGAAAATTTTGATGACACGATTTTTATTGATGATGACGTGTTAGGTTTTATGCGTGCAGAGGGTGCAAAAGTTGAAGCTTCAGATGAACCTAAACAAAAAGGAAAAAAAGCACCTAAAGGTACAACAACAGCTAAACGAGGAGTTTTAGAAGTAACTCGTGCTGTTTCTACAACACCTTTTAGTGGTGATTTAACCTTCAATGCTGCAAGCGGTAAAAAGGGAAGGACTTCGCTTTATGGAACTGAAGTTCATGCAACTTGCTATCAATATGGATTCGCCTTAACCCCAGAACGCTTGAAAGATAAATCTCGTGTCATAGCAGTTCTCGATGGTTTAAGTTCTCTAGGAGAAGTAGCAGGTAATCACTCTCGTTTTCTTTACGACTTTTCTCCCGAAAGTTTGATTTTACGATGGACGCATGATTTTTCGCCCCGAATTCTTTACTGCTTTGAAGAAAAAGAGAGAGAAATATCAATTGAGGAATTGCTTAGAAAAGTCAAAAATCAAGATATTGAACCACGGGAGTTGTGGATAGCAGGAGCAATTACAGAATCTAAAGAAGTGGAAGAATTAGAAGAATTGGGAGTAAATATTTTCCCAGGGATTAAATTAGCTGTGCAAAGTATGAAACAAGTAATCACCAGAGATTTGCAGTTACCTCAACTGGAGTTGATTCGATGACAAAAACAACTGAGAAAATGTTAGCTTTGGAAGTAGAAGTTCCCATAGCTAGCTTTCGTCAATCTCGTGCAAGAGAGTACGCTGAAAGTTATCCAGTCCCTCCACCATCCACTATTTATGGTATGCTGCTTTCAATGGTGGGGGAGATGGATAGATACAAACATTGTGGAACTCGTTTAGCGATCGCTCTTCTCACTCAACCACAAAAATCAACTACCATCCGCACATTTCGCCGCTTTAAAAAGAAAGATATCCACGATCCCAGCAACGCTAGACCAGATTATCAGGAACTATTAACTGATGTTCGATTTATTGCTTGGGTTGATGCCGGAACAGATAATTCACAACTAACGCTACCAGAACGCCTAGAGATTGCATTTGCTAACCCTGCTGCTATCAATCGTTTTGGTGGTCTATGCTTGGGAGAAAGTCGAGATTTGGTCAATGCTGTTACTTTGTTACCAAAAAACCATCAAGTTAAATTGCTGCGGTGGCTGGTACGAGATGAAAATGGGTTCTTAACTTTACCCTATTGGGTAGATCATGTCGGTTCCAAAGGTACTGCTTGGCAGAGATATCTAATACTTGAACCTTCTGAATTATCTTATCCTCCTGAAACTGCTTGGACAGTAATTCAAGCAAGTCTCTACCCAAGCACTGCATTTTTGTGCTGACCAAGGTATAGGAGTGCATTTTATTTCGGGAGGTGGACGCTACCTTGGTAGTTTTGATACTCGCCAAGGTAGTATTCAACGCCGTATCCGCCAGTATACTGCTTTAACTAGGGCTTGCTGAATAAGTCTCCAGAGCGAATCTAGAAGCCACACAGCTTACAAAATAGTAGTTTCGTCGCTTAGTTTCCCAATTTGCCCGGCGCTCGCCGACGAAAGTGCAAGGTTTTTGAACCTCTGGATGCTA
>NZ_JBGTFY010000228.1:0-2131 GCF_041747015.1 Nostoc sp. | reverse complement strand
ACTAAAAAGAATAGAGTAGGTTGCTAACTTTAAGATTTCAGGACGAGACCCAATCAGGTTTGACGGGTCTACAAACTTGAAGGTCAATGCTAAAGGAACTAAGGTCAAGACAATCAAGGGAAGTGTGCTTATGAAGTAGTTAACATCTTGTTTGCGTACTTGGAAGCTATAGCCGAAATGCTCACGGCCTAGTCCTAATCCATGAATAACCACTGCAACAAAAAGATTTACACCTATGAAGGTACCAAAACTGAAGAAGGGAATTGAGAACCAAAATAAGACACCCAAGCAGGCAATAGTTAAAAATAAATCAAACACCATCAGTTTACTAGCAGAAGTTTTCTTAAAAATAGATAAATTCATTAAAAAGAATATAACAAAGTACCCAATACCAATGTAGTATCCTTCAAAGCTATTAGAACTGTTTGAGAAGGACGTGTGACTCAAAACCATATATACAAAATTAATAATAAGCAATATAGAGAGTTCGAAGTTCTGTCGAAATACCGCTATTAAATTTCTATGTCTCCTAATTTCTGAAGTTGTCTTACGAAGCCTTAGCATTAAGAAAGGAATTCTCAGTACTACAAAGACTCCGGCGATGAACAAAGCAGTATTAATCCAAAATTTATCTTTAAGAACTAAGTTACTCATTTGGTCCAACCAGATAAACTTATCAGGACTGAGTTCCAGAAACCTTACTAAACTGATGTAACCTAACAGCAGCGTACATGCTAATACTTGAAACTTAATTCCATCTCTTTTCAATAAATTCCTAGTAACTTCAGAGCCTAAAGGTGTTGCCAAGAAAAATATGGGTCCACAGAAAACAACGGTTGATGAAGCTTCTATGACCTTGTCAAGAGTAGTCCACCCCTCGTAGCCTTCAAGACTTAACCTTAAGATGACGGCGATAAACCAGGCAAGACAAGCAAAAACTGCGAAAATAAGCTCGTTCCTGCCGTTATATTTCTTTGGGTGAGTAAACTCACAGCGATTGAATAAGAAATTTAAGTTCATTTTTCTCTAAAATTCTACGATTTTAGGCTTTTTTATGCTTGGCAAGTCCAGCTTTTCACTAGGTTCTATTATCCCTAAACTCTCAATAATGGATCGCTACGTCGCCATGGAGTTGGCAATGCCATTTCTTTTCGGTGTCTGTGCTTTCTCTGGAGTTGGTTTAGCGATCGGTACACTTTTTGATTTAGTTCAAAAGGTGACAGAGTCAGGGCTACCATTGCTGAGCGCCCTGCAAGTATTTTTATTTCAGATGCCCAGTTTCGTTGTTCTAGCTTTTCCAATGTCAACTTTGTTGGCTACATTAATCGTTTACGGTCGGTTATCAGGGGACAGTGAGATTACTGCACTCCGAGGGTGTGGTGTCAGTATACGTAGGTTAGTTCTGCCCGCGATTGTGTTGAGCTTGGTGGTGACCGGCACAACTTTTATGTTTAATGAGTTGGTTGTTCCTATCACAAATTATCAAGCTTCGGCGATTTTGGATCATGCTTTGGATCAAAACAGACCCTCGTTTCAAGAAAAGAACATTTTTTATAGAGAGTTTACGGGCGATGAACTCTCACGGGTATTCTATGCTCGTCGTTTTGATGGACAGCGGATGCAGGGCCTGATGGTTCTTGATTTCACTAAAGGCAGTTTGCGGCAAATATTAGCTGCGGAGCAAGCAACCTGGAGTAATAAGCACCTGTGGAATTTCCTCAATGGTACGATCTATGACGTTGCGGGCGATGGTTCTTACCAAAGTATTTTGAACTTCGAGCGTCACTCTTTAGAGCTATCTCGGGTTCCCCTTGATCTGGCGATAGAGAATCGTCAGTCTGAGCAAATGAATATTGCTGAAGCTCAGCAGCATCTGAAGCTATTGAAGCAGAGTGGAGACCAAAGAGAAATTCGAAAGCTGAGACTCCGAATCCAGGAAAAGTATGCCTTGCCGCCTGTGTGTATTGTTTTTGGTCTGGTTGGAGCTGCACTTGGAACCCGACCTCAGCGTGCCAGCCCAGTTACGGGGTTTGGGATTAGTGTTGTGATTATTTTTAGCTACTACTTGCTCGCCTTTATTAGCAGTTCCCTGGGCGAGGCAGGAGTTTTTGACCCATTTGTGTCTGCTTGG
>NZ_JBGTFY010000227.1:0-7654 GCF_041747015.1 Nostoc sp. | reverse complement strand
GATTGCAGGTTGGTTGCAAATAATCCTGGCTCAGTTGCATTTAATCCTGGCTGAAGCGCAATTATAGTTGCATTTAATCCTGGTTTGTAAATGTCTTGATTGCAGGTTTTAGCGATTAGTATTGCAGGTCGTTACAACTAGCTACCTTTTAACTGTGATTGAAAGGGAGTTGGTCGTCAGCCCAGATATAACTAGCTTTACGATGTAGAAATTAACAACTCTCATTTAGGATTTGATTGTAGAGATAATTTTCTAATTCTGTGTCTACTTTTAATGCAAAGCGAATTTCTCTATCCTTAATTTGAGGAAACCAAGATTTTCCAAAACGGTTAAGTAAGCTACCTCCTATTTGTGCTGCTCTTTCAATTTCATACTGTAAATATAAAGCAGTTACAAATGCAGCTACTCTTGCTTGGTTTTCTCTATCCTTTCTTATGCAAGTACTAATTGCTATCTTTACAGCTTCTTCAGGTGAATGAAGATTAACGTTACCTGTTGCGACCTGTATACTATCAAAAAATTTTAGTCCTAAATTATAGACTTGTTTTTTAGTCTTTTCATCATTAGCTAGACTCCAAAATAAACCAACCGCTATTTTTTCAATAGATAGAGGAAGCATATATTTTTATAAGTTATAAATTGATAATAAACCTTGTAAACTAGTTTGAGCAATTATACATAGCTAAATTTTACTTTCTCACAAACCTATCTAAAATACTTTTGGCACAAGTATAAAGTTTTATATCATTGCCATTGTGAGCAAGTAGGTAAAACACTTCCCATTCATCAGGCGTAATACTTAAATACTCCCCAGGTTTATAGTTATCTGCGGATGCTCTCATTTTTTGACTAGAACCTGTTTTTGATTTAATCTTCAGGTAGCGTCCCCTATATCCTGTTTTGCGAACCTTGACTTCCCATAAACAACTGCTACTGTCTTGTATATTAGCCTCACCTAAATCTTCTTTACCACCATGCCATAATTCATTCCATATTGCCTCACTACCTTTAGCTAATTTATATAACATGACAACATCAGATGGATTCATACTTCTTTTTTCAAAACTAGGAATATGCAATTAAAGTATTGAAAATTTGAAAATAACTGGTTGGGGAAGCAGGAAAAAAATCTAGCACCCCAGCCACACTAAAAAATAATGCCCTCTTCCTTTATCTTACGATTTGCGTCTTGTCCTATCTTGCCGACCACAGTCGTTGATGATTTAGAAGATGTTGCCTCTTTAGGGAATTTGTTTAAACCTTTAGCTTGGTCTGTAAACGTGATCCAACCTTCTTTTATTAAGAAGATTAAAATATTTTCTAATTCCTCGTGGTTTATATCCGTTTTTTCAGGAAAATCGCTATAAATTGCTATTTTTGAGATGTCTTCAATATTCTGAGCAACTTTAACAACAGTATCAATTACTAGCTTTTTCTGTTTTTCGGTCATGTGTATTACATATATTTTATACGTAGCCTTTTCTGTATAACCTATACAATTAAATACGTAAATAATAATATTGCAAAACTTATTACTCAGCATTCAATAAGAGAAGCAGAACTTGTAAGATTTACATCGCTGAGACTAATTCCCACTTTCACCTGAATTAATAAGCCTCACCGAATCGGAGTAAACTTTCTATCTGCTGAAGTGTGTCTGTCTGCTACTCTGTCGCTTCTGTCCATTGCTGCATAAGAATTCTGTCTAATCCTGTCCGTTCTGTCCGTCTGTCTGAAAATCGCTGATTTCGATGGTCGAGGCATCAAGCCAGATGGCCAGTCAAAGAGAACAGGGTGGGGTATTATTCGCAATTGACGACAGAGGATTGAGTCATGTCGTAAATTACGACATTTGATTGATTCATCTCGTCAATTACGACATTCGATTGATTCATGTCGTCTCTGGCTTTCAAACCAATATCTCGACGAATACTTTGTAATAACTCTAGACCCGTGCGTTGAGAATTGGGGTTAGCTGACCAAATCGCGTTAACTGTAATCTCAGTACCTTGCAAGAATGCGTTTACTGCCCCCACGAAGTAATCACCATCTTCGTAGTCTAGGCGGACTAGGTAAACAAAGTTTTTGTCAGGGTAGAAGGTATTTTTTAACTCACTGGCTTTTTGATAGTCGAGGTGTTCTTCGGTCAAGTAGGTAATTTTTGGTTTATTGGGCTGACTGAATCCCCCTGATTTAGCCCAATTGGGATCTAACTTCTTGCGCCTTTTGGCTTCTCCCATTATCGACTCCTTTGTGCTACCGAGTGCAGAATCAAGGTTAAATCCATCTTAATTGTCCCGGAAAATAGCGATCGCTCTCCCTGCGCCTGTTGTGCTACCACCAACCACGATTGAGATAACACCCACTCTGTGTCTGGAGCCTTAATAAACGCGGGATTATCATCTCTCAGAGAGAAGGTAGAGGACATCCCCAGAGGCAAAATTAAATTCTCGCATTCTGATTCTGATGCTAAACAGGGGCTAACCAAGACTGACCTGTGTGAGCGGATAAATATCAACGGCAGTCAAATCAATCAATGGGCGCAGAAGGCGAATCTCTTGGGCTGTCAGTAAAGCCAGACTATGAGGCGATACGCTCACGCACCCTCAGCTTGCCTGAAATGGGGCGGCAGTCGGCAGATATCATGGCGATTGATGACTTATCCGGGAACTTCAAAAACTACCTGCTGGCATGAGCAAGCACAAGCAGTAGAGGCTATAACAATATAATAAGTGCTATGCAAGCACAAGCAGTAGAGGCTATAACAATATAAGTGCTATCAAGTCTATCAGCCAGGACAGATCGAACTCCAAGAATTTTATCTTTTCTAATTAACTAAATATGGGTGTATTTAACAAAATTACAGCGACGTTTCAGGAGTCTAGACAATTCCTAAAAAAAAGTCTAGAAGAATACATTCTGTTTAGCTCAGAAGCTAAACAATTGACTTTGAAAAAACCAATAGTTTTACTTCTATGTCAACAAGCAGAATCTAGAGTTGAGCAATTAATCAGCTTAAAACCAGACACTGATGAGGGACTTATTGCGACAATAGAGTACAATAAGATTCAAGTTAAATTACATTTTACTCCTGAGAAAATAACTCTTAATGAAGATTGTATTGAAGGGGTACTTAGCTTATTAAAACCCCCTCAATTTGATACAGAATCGATAGTTTACCGTTACCTCATTGCAGGCTGGAAAACATTTTTGGGAGGGAAACTTCCCAATGGGGCTTTACCAAAAGACGTTAGAATTGAAAATAATAAGGTTTACTATACTCTTCCTCGAAATCAATTGCAGCTTTTAGAGGACTTTTTCCATAGTCTTGAAAATGGTTCTGCTTTAATAACTAACCTTAAACAAGGAGATTTAACTATTGAAACTTCAGTAGCTTTAAGTTGGAATAATTTCAAGCTTAAAAATATACTTCAGCTTCTGAATCTCAAATAGGCGTAAAAATAGAGAAATAGTTCTTATTTTCCTTTTAATAATAGCCACAACCGCGCAATACGCCTGCGCGGTTGCACCCGGAGAATTGCGCTCGGCTAATAAAACCTGCTTATATTTGCAGCGCGATAACCACTTGCAGGTATAGTCCGCACTACTAGGATTCGCTCATCTTGCGGCTTGCTCAACTGTCTATACTCCCTTCTACACTCCGGTAGATAAATAGCTACTATCAGTGAGTGATATCAACTGTGGGCTACGTTCTAGAGGAAATTTGCACACTGGGTTAATGCGATCGCAACTGATGTCCAAATGGGAACCATAAAAATACATCACAATAGATTTGTTTACCCATGTCTGACGAACAAGAGCATAATTCCGCTTTTAACGCTGGGGCCAATATTAACGTTCAACACGCCCAATTACAGGATCTATCCTTAAGTGCGGCGCGTAGATTATATAAAGGTGGGATTCGACCTGGTGAGCCGATAAGAACCAGGGTGCAAGCCCAAGAAATGTTAGACAAGATCCCCCCATCTCAAAGAGCAGGCATTGATGGCAAGTCTGCTGATGTTAATACCCAAAAATATTTATCAGATAAGCACGCTAGTCACATCAAACCTCACAGCAAGGGTGGTTCTAACAATCCCAACAATATCAAATGGGAGAATGCTAAAGACAATGTGGCTCGTGGTGATAAAACCATGACTTGGCAGGAGAAAATGAGACTAGATGCAAAATGGCAGTTTGACAACCTGACAGGTGCTGTCAAAGCAGGTTTTCAAGCTGCACCTTTGGGGGCTGCTGTGGGTGCAGTGACAGCCGCACCTTTTTCGCTTCTAACTAATGCACTGCGTGTAGTCCGAGGTGAAATCTCTGCACAGGAAGCGACTACAGCAACATTAAAAGATACCGTTATGGGTGGTGCGGTTGGAGGCGCAACGGCATTTGCAACTACAGCAGTAGCAGCAGCTTGTCCACCAATAGCGATCGCTTTAACCGCAGCAGCACCAGTTTTAGCTGTTGTTGGAACTGCGGGTATGGTTTACGAGTTTTTCAAAATCCTCGATGACCATAAACAAACGGTGAAAATCTATTATGAATCTTTAACTCAACAAGAATTAGAAAGATTACAGGCAATTGAGAACGAACTGAGTTATGAACACAATAAAAACCTAGAGTTTTTGGCCCAAGCGGAAGCAATTAATCAAGAAATTACAAATCGCCCAATTGTACCGGGGGTAGAAGGAGCTATGCAACGTTTACGTGAATCAGTCGCTATTGCTCAATCTTTAGGACTCACCTCAGCAGATAGTAAGTTACTGCCTGATTCTCAAGTTCTTTACCTTCCTCCTCATTCCTAGAGAATTAGTCAAAAATTCTATGATTTTTATAATTCCTCTTGTGTTCGGTGCTTTAGGGGCGGCGGTTGGTGCTGTTGCAGGTGCTTTTACTGCTCATGCTGCTGGAGAAAAGGACAGACAAGCAGCCAAGCATCACAGACAAGTTGCAAATGAATTAACGGGCAAATACGCTTCTTTAGAGAAGAAATATTATGAATTTGCTGATGAAAGCAAAAGACAGATTAATGATTTAACTCGTCAACACGCATTAGATGAAGTTGAAAAAGACTGTTTGCGTTTGGCAGTGCGATTGCAACAAAATCTCATTTCCTTAATGTGGGAGATTGATAGAGAATCAACAGCAGATGCTTTCTACAGATTTAAAGCAGCAGTGGAGCAAACAAACCAAGTTCTCTACCAACTAAAAGAAGAGTTAATTATTGTTCCAAATGACTACTATGCAAGTCTTTTAACAGCAATAGCTGATAGGAGTGATAACAATCAACCTAATTTAGAAGCAAATAAGACTTTAGCTCTCACAGAAGAAGATGACAATGATGAAGCTCCTGCCCAAATTATCAATATCAAAGTAATTGGAATTGGCTGGGACGGAATCAATGCTGTCAACCACATGATTGAAACTAATATATCTGGGGTGGAATTTTGGGCAATTGACACAGATATAGCAATGCTTTACCGACGCGCTACTGCTCCTAATTCTTTACAAATAGGTTCTGAATTAAATCGCCCTTTAAATTTAAGTGATATAGGTTGGGGTGAGATGGTAGCTAATGAATCCCGTGATGAGATTGCCGGAGTTTTAGATAAAACTAAATTGGTATTTATTGTTGCTAGTATTGGAGATGATACTGCTGTGGGGGCAGCTTCAATTGTCGCAGAAGTAGCCAAAGAAATGGGCGTTCTTACTATTGGTGTGGTAAATCGTTCATTTTTCGATAGTCAAATAGAACCACTCAAAAGCCGAGTGGATACGCTGATTATTATTCCTAGCTACAGACAAAGTGAAATTACTCCTGAACAAGATTCTGTGCCAAAAGCCTACTATGACCGTTTTATATATGATCTGTTGCGTCAAGCAGTGCAATGTATCTCTAATCTTATTACTATCCCCGGATTGCTGAATCCTCACTTTGCCGATGTGTGTACTGTGATGACAGATAGGGGAGCGGCATCAATGGGGATTGGTGTCAGTTCTGGAAAATTCAGAGCTAGGAAAGCTGCAAAGGCAGCTATTTCTTCACCATTTTTAGAAGGCTCCATTGAAGAGGCTAAAGGAGTTGTCTTTAATATTACTGGTGGCAGCGATCTCACTCTAAATGAAGTGAATACGGCTGTAGAAACAATCTATAAATTTGTTGATCCAAAAGCCAGTATTTCTTTTGGGACAACAATTGATGACCAACTCAAAGATGAGGTAATAATTACAGTTATTGCTACTGGTTTTAAATATTTAGGACTATATAAAAAATTACGGAATTTACTTGCAGATGGCAAATGGGAAGAAGCTGATAATGAAACAGCAAAGCTTATCCTTAAATTATCTGGACAAAGATATGAAATGAGTTCAGAATATAAAAAAAATGTTCCGGCTACAGAATTTCATACTATTGACAACCTTTGGAACAAATATAGTAATGGGCGTTTTGGGTTCAGTGTTCAAAAGCGTATTTGGCAAGAAGAGTACAGGAAATTAGGTGAATTTAATAGTAAAAAAAATTATGCACAATTTTGTGATGTGGTAGGCTGGCGTGTCATCAATGGTTGTTTGCTATCTTCTTATCTTAACTTCTCTTTCGATGCACCATTAGGACATCTGCCAGTGAAAGTAGCTTGTCAAGGTGGGAGTGCGGCAAGTTTTTTATGCTCAGTTTATAAGTCTGAACAGGAAGAGGAAGAAACGCTAGGAATATATCAGGAAGAGGAAGAAACGCTAGGAATATATGTGAATCTAAAAAAAATATTATTAGAGGGTAAATGGAAAGAAGCTAACGAAGAAACTAGGATAATTATGCTCAAGATAGCTGGTCAAAGTCAAGAAGGATTTTTTCAAGAAGAAGACATTGAACATTTTCCCAGCCACGACCTTGAGACTATTGACAGACTTTGGTGTACCTATAGCCATGATCATTTTGGCTTTAGTGTTCAAAATCATATTTGGCAAAACGTGCAAGAAGATTGGCATGAATTTGGTGATTGTGTGGAATGGGGATATTATGATCGGTGGGATAATCTTCAATGGATATCGAAGGAAGAAATAATTTTTAATTTAAATGCACCTAGAGGTCATCTTCCTGCTGTTTTTCCATGCGTAACTCAATCTAGAGGTTTTTCGGCACGACTTGTTTGGTCTGTTCTCTCAAAATTTCAGTCAGAATTTGATCCAAAAGAGGTAGACTTCCTAAAAAGATTGGAACCTATTGGAATATATCAAAGACTGAAACGTTTACTAGCAGCAGGAAAATGGAGAGAGGCTAATCACGAAACAAGAAGGGTCATGCTAAAGTTAGCTGGTCGAATTAAACAAGGTGATTTTCCCAAAGGATATATATGTTCCTCTCAATACATTTATATTATCGACAAACTTTGGGTTATTTACAGCAAAGGTCACTTTGGCTTTAGTGTACAGGAAGACATTTGGCAAGAAGTGGATAAAGATTTCCAAGATTTTGGTACTCGTGTGGGATGGGGTTTGAAAAGGCGTAAGGATTATTTTTGGTATCGGCTCAATAAGTAGGGGTAGGAAAAAAAATAAAGTCAGCGAGGGACACGCAATATCATAAAATATGAGACATGACGCAAAAGCTAGATTCGAGTAAAAAATGGGGAGAAGAGATACTGCA
>NZ_JBGTFY010000226.1:0-33641 GCF_041747015.1 Nostoc sp. | reverse complement strand
CGTTGGGCGGCTAATCTTAGTCCGGGGTGGTGACTTGCGGCTAGATGATATGAATCGTCAGGTTCTTATGACTGATGATTGGGTAGGTAAGCCAAGGGTATTCAAAGCTAAAGAAACTCTGGATGCGATTAATCCTGATGTTCAAGTGGAAATTGTTCATGATTACATCACCCCGGAAAATGTTGATTCGTTGGTGCAGTCTGCTGATATGGCTCTTGATTGCGCCCACAATTTTACAGAGCGCAATTTGTTAAATGAAGCCTGTGTGCGATCGCGTAAGCCAATGGTGGAAGCTGCAATGAATGGGATGGAGGCTTACCTGACGACGATTATTCCTGGTGTGACTCCTTGTTTATCTTGTTTGTTTCCCGAAAAGCCTGATTGGGATCAGCGCGGCTTTTCAGTTCTAGGCGCTGTCTCTGGGACACTAGCTTGTCTAACGGCTTTGGAAGCTATCAAGCTGATCACCGGGTTTAGTCAGCCTCTATTATCGCAATTGCTGACAATGGACTTGAATCGAATGGAATTTGCTAAACGCCGTTCTCACCGCGATCGCTCTTGTCCAGTATGCGGCAATAGTGCGCCTTGGAGACACGCGCATTCCAATTCGATGGAACCCACTGTCAATAGTCATTAGTGAATAACAAATGACAACTGACAAATGATAACCCTACACCTGAATCAGAACAACTAATCGCTACAAACCAGGAGAACTGATGGCCGTTATTTTATCAGAAAAAGCAGAATTTCATCTGCGAGCATTCCTTAAAGGTTCCGCACCCGACGCTGATGGCGCAACTAAAGGTGTCCGCATCTCTGTAAAAGATGGTGGTTGCAGTGGCTATGAATATGCGATCGATATCACCAGCAAACCCCAACCAGATGATTTGGTAAGCCACCAAGGCAAAGTGCTAGTTTACGTTGATGCCAAAAGTGCGCCGTTATTAGACGGAGTTATCGTTGACTTCGTTGAGGGAGTGATGGAAAGCGGTTTTAAATTCATTAACCCCAATGCAACTGATACCTGCGGTTGTGGAAAGTCCTTTAAAACAGACGACGGTACGCCCACTGGTGTACCTTGCAGCTAACATCATTCCGTTAGCGCCAAATCTGACTGTAGAAGTTTTCCAAAAACTCACTTTGCGTAGGGTCGAGTTCAGGATAAAGGAAGCTGAAAGTAGAATACGGAGACTCAAAAACTTCGGTAATTCAATTTAATTGTATAACGTTTGAGGAGAATCGAAAAATGGCTACTTACCAAGTTAGATTAATCAACAAAAAGCAAGAACTCGACACCACAATCGAAGTTGACGAAGAGACTACCATTTTGGAAGCAGCAGAAGAAAATGGTATTGAGTTACCGTTCTCTTGTCACGCAGGTTCTTGCTCTAGTTGTGTTGGCAAGATAGTTGAAGGTGAAATTAATCAAGAAGATCAAATCTTCTTAGATGACGAACAAGTTTCTAAAGGATTCGCTCTACTTTGTGTTACCTATCCTCGTTCTAATTGCACAATCAAAACACATCAAGAACCATATCTTGTTTAATGTATTGATTTAGTTACTACTCTTGGCAAGCAAATAAAACATGAAGGATGAAAACATACTTCATCCTTCATAATTTATATAATTCATAATTCAAATGTTTCCCATCTTTAGTGTGACTGGTTGTTCATTAGAATTGTTGAAGACAGGAGAGCAAGGAATTGTCAGTTTTTGCAAAAGTCAGGATGAAGCAATCTTAAAAAAACTGATATCAATGGGGATAACACGAGGAACTGCTATCACTTTGGAACAGCGCTTACCTTTCTTAATTATTAAAGTTGAAGATAAACTTTTAACAATAAATATTAAAACTATTCGCGCTATCTATGTGCGTATTGTTGATAATTGATATTAATTATTAGTTAATATTTATCCATCAAAATAACCTCACTCGTTTTCTAAATACTTTTAGGAGTGAGGTCACTAATTTATAGATATGAACGTAATTTTGGATCAGAAATAGAGAGGCTTGCAAAGGAAAGCAAGTCGTTTATTTTCACTCAACAGCAAGTATCACATCTGATGATTTAATCACGGCATGAACCTGCTTACCTTCTACAAGTCCCAGCTTTTCCGCTGACGACTTTGTGATTATTGACACTAACTCTACCCCTGGTGCAACTTCTAAAGTTATCTCAGTATTAACTGAACCATGTGTAACTTGTTTTACAGTACCTTTAAGAGAATTACGAGCGCTAATTTCCATTTTTTGTCAGTGTTTTGCTTCTACTTAAACAAGTTAGCATATTTTTTTGAAAAAGGAAATTATTTGAGATTTCTTAATTTGGACTTGCATAATAACGCTGAGTTAATCTGTTTTGCTTAAAAAACTATTCTTTTATAAACTTTAAATAGCTTCAACTACTTTCCTTGTGACACTCGTAAACTAAGTTTTAAGTTAATCCAGAAGTTTCAAACACTAACAACTGCGATCGCAATTAAATTGACTCTGTAGCGATTGGAAAATATAAGATAGAATATTAAAACTAGATCGGCACATTCAACAATTAGTCCGACAGTGAAAACTCATAGATTTTTAAATTACCTTATAGTATTGCTAATAATGAAATAGTTGAATTTTCTATCGTCGGGGAAACGATAACATAAACAACCTGTTAAAAGCAATACCTTCGCCAAAAAAAAGATTATAAAGAGAGAGGGCTGACGTAGTAGAGTTATTTTCTCTCACAAAGACAACTCAAAAGCTACTCTTCAGTCCATGCTCGATATGCCATCACTACTTCAATGGCTGTTACCGCAGATAAATGCTACAACAATGCGGCAATTTAACCAAATAATCCTGAGGATTTAAATCAGCCAGGTGAAAATGGCGATACAGCTTTGATGAAAGTTACAAGAGAAGGAGTCTATACAGTCGTTAAAGAACTAATTGATGCAGACGCGGAGCGATGCCTCCGGCGGGCTACGCCTACGCAACAATGCTTTGTGGTTTACTTGTTTTGGTAATCACTACGATTTAATTAATTTGCTGCTTGCTGTCAATATAGTTGAGAATAATTCTCTAACTCTTATTTATGAATTAATTGATGATGGTTTAGAGAGTTATATTATACCGGGTAAAAGTATCAACGGATTCATCTTTTTAATTAGTTGCGTTTATTATAGGTCTAGCTGGAAATATCAAAATAGAAGCATGAGATATTGCTTATTAGATAGCGGACACCATTTCGGTGCAGTTTCCGCCTCAGCTTTTCTCCACAACAAAGATATACAACTAATTTTCGATTTTGATAAACTCGCTCTCAATTCAGATTTGGGAATAAGGAGTTTATTACAGCTTGTGCGGTGTCAGGAGAAGTACAAGACAAGAAAATCAGACGCTTAAGGCTAAAAGTTCCTTTTGTCTGTGGTACTGATTATTTTGAATCCAATCAATTTCTTGAAGATGCTTATCAAGCAACTGCTCTATAAAAGAGTCGCCAGCAGAAATTAGAGTATCCTCAATTTGACTTGGATAAAGATAAATTTTATCAAACTGTTTGGAATAGGCGTTCTATTAGACGTTTCCGGAAAGAGTCGATTTCTCAAGAAGATTATTTATATATAGTGCAGCAACTTCAGCAGCTAATACCGACAGAAAACTATGAGCAAATAGAAATTTACTCAGTGGTGCATCGAGTAGAAGGAATGACACCTGGGTTATATAAAGGTACATATCTGGTTAAGACGGGTAATTTTAGTGAAAAGACGGGTTACTTATGTATTAATCAGGCGATGTCTACGACGGGCTGCGCCTACGCTAAAGATAGCGCTGTAACTTTATTTTTCGTGTTAGATTATTTAAATTATCAAACTGCTATGCAAATAGCTGGTTTTCTCGGACAGAGACTTTATTTAGCTAGTAATTATTTGGGAATTCAATGTAGTGGAGTTGGTGCTTATTATGATGACGAAACCCAAGAATTATTAGAAACAAATAAAGATGTACTTTATGGAATGGTAATCGGAATATAAGTAGGAAGCTAAAGAGATATGGCTAAAGAGATGTATGATTTTAATAGTGATGACTCACGTCCTATACAACCAACATCTGCCGATATTATACTACGACAGCAACTAGAGTATTCTATTAGCAGATACTTTTATGAAGCTTGCGATCGCACCATTCAAAATCTTCTATCTAATTGTCGTTGGTATGTCACAACCCATGCCAATGCTCTGACGTTAGTAATAGAATGTCCCGATCAAGTTACTAATTGGCGTGTTTTACAAACAATCGTGCCAATGGGAACATTACTATATGGAATTCTCAGCAGTGCTAAAATCCGTGTTTGTCCGCCAGAAAGTCAAGGCGTACCTTTTGAAATGAGGGTAGATGAACTCTCTGTTTATCGGGATTGGGCTTAAGAAAATAGTTAGGAGTTAGGAGTTAGGAATTTAAAATTACTACTCATTATTCTGGCTGATAAATGTGGTTAGTTCTTCAAAAACTAAATCAGCAGAATGTTTGACGACAGAACTTAACTCCAGTCCAAAACTAAGATTTGCCGCCTCAATTAAATAAACTGTCACTTCTTGGGGGAAGTCATTTTTAAAGATTTTCTGTCCGGCGGCTAAAGCATTATCCCAGCGAAAATCGTGCAAGTTATAACTAGGTTCGGGCATTGCTTCTAGTTCTTTTCCTGGAACTTTAAACACAGCACCAGGTTCAGAACCAGTTGAACTTGCATCAATAATTACTAATTGTTTACTACCTCTAGCTTGAAACATTACTTCCATTCCTGCGGTGCCACAGTCATATACTCGCACATGAGGATGAGGGTTTTCAGCTAGATATTGCTGTAAGCGTTGGGCAATGATTACGCCTACTGCATCGTCATTACGATTGAGATTTCCGCAACCAATAATAGTTAGCATGGAATGAGGTTTAATTGTTTAAGGTAACTTGTTATGCATCTGCCTGAATTGGGAATAATATATTCAGCTTACAGATGTTGAAGATTTCAAGGATTAACACTATGCTTTTTTGGGATGAAGTAAAGAAGGGAGCTTTTTGGGGATTGTACTTAGGTATTGCTTTAGGTATCATAGCAACTTTATTGGATTTATTCTCTAATACTCCTGAACTTACAGAGCCAACTACACTAGTTGTTTATGTAATTTTTTGGGGAATTATAGGTACTATTCTAGGCTGTACTGTTGCTCTAATTATTGAAGGTATAATGGGTTCTCTAAAATTTTTTAACTGGTTATTTATCTTTTTGGGAGGAAGTTTTCTAACCATCCTAACTCCTTTAATGGGTAGTCTAGCTGGCTGGCTTAGTATTCCACTTATTCCCATGCTGTTTTTTTTGCGCCAATATCTGTCAGAAAAGTTACCTAAATGAATTGAAGAAGCCTTAGACAAAGTAATTGGAGCAATTATATATAGTATTATTTTGACTTTTGTAGCCTTTTGTTTCGAGAGAACTGGTATTCATTTACGTGGGCTGCCACTATAAATTTGTCTATGGAGCGATCGCAATTTAACAATTAACGGCATCAATTAGAAATCTTGCTGTTAGAGCATACACATCTTGATCCAGTAATAATCTCATGCTTAAATGGATACTAGGCGAATGTCTTCAGCTGCCACTAGAGCGATCGCGTGAAGTACAATAAGTCAAGGCAATTCTTTCCTTTTGTCAAGCTTATGGATACTTTGACTACAGATAGACAGACATTAATTGAGGCGATTAATGCTCTCCCAGATGAAAAATTAATTGAACTGGCAAGTTTTGTTGAATATCTTCAATATAAATCGATAAAGCAAAAAGAAGTAAACAATCATGGGTCTTCTTTTCTGATGTCAATTGCAGGATTAGGAGCTTCTACTGAAACTGATATTTCAAAACAGGATGAAGTGTTTGCTCGTATTCGTCAACGGGCGGAAGCGTTACCGATGGAATCAGAAAGTCGGGTGCAGACTTGGAAATCAGAAGGACGACCCTGATGGTGATTGATACGATGATATTTGCCTATGCGCTCTTACACGTAGAGGACAGATATGAACAGGCGATCGCTGCTTTAGAAACTGTAGATCAGATTGTGGTGCCTGATTCGTTGTTTGCTGAGTTGGGCAATGTGATTTGGCAATGGATACAATTTCGGCAACTACCGTTGCAAATAGGTTTAGATGCGCTGGAAGATGCTGAGGCATTAGTTGATGTAATTATTTCTAGTTCTCAAATTCGGGATGTTGCTCTAAAACTAGCAGTCGAGGCAAGTCATTCGTTCTACGATATGTTATTTGTGGCAGCAGCAATTCAAGCTGATACTCAAGTGCTGACTTGTGATCGAAAACTGGCGGCTAAGTTTAGCGATCGCGTTGTATTACTAGAATCAGGTAATTTATGATGGACAGAAGCTTTGTTTGCAAATGACATTCGCAAACAAAGCTTTTTGTCCAAAGTCCAAAATACAGACAAAGCCTCTGAAAAATAATTTATCAGCAGGAAACTAGAACTCTACACCATGTTTCTTGGCAATTTCAGTGAGTTTTTCACACTGATGTTGTGATGCTTTAGTCAATAACTCTTCAGCCTGTTCTCTAGTACTTCCCTCTTTAGGAATTAAATACTTGACATAAAGAGATACAAAATCAGCTGCGATCGCTAAACCGGATAGAGCATGTTTGTCAGCTTCCTTACCAGCGATCGCTGATACTAAACCTGCTTTAATTGGGTCTGGTTTAACTTTCATGAACTGATCAACAAGTTTCGGAATGTATTCTGCTGGCGGCAAGTTATCTAACTTACTTCTATCGGGAGTAAAGTTACATTCTGCGGCTTTTGCCTGCTCCATAACACACCATTCTATGTATTCTTGCAATCCTGCATCAGGAACGCGAGGGAGATATTCGTGTAGCGCTAAATCAGACACAAGCTTACCGTGTAAATTTCTGTTTTGTTGAAGTGCATTAACGCAAGCCTAACGCACTATTTGTATAAGTTTTAGTATGTTATGCTACGACTTTTGAATAATTAGTTATTTGTTAGTTGTAACCACCAATGCCCATTCAATAATCCTTAATAACTCGTTTTAGATGTTCTTGTCCCCAGTCGCAAAGAGCTTTCAAGACAGGTACAAGAGTCCTAGCATAATCTGTGAAAGAATATTCCACTTTCAGAGGTACATCTGAGTAGACTTTTCGGTTAACAATTCCGTCATTTTCTAGTTCACGAAGTTGTTGAATCAACATTTTTTCAGTAATTTCAGGAATCAATTGTTTTAATTCGCTGTATCGTTTTGCTTCATCCTTCAAGTGCCAGAGAATCAAAATCTTCCACTTGCCACCTAAAATTTTTAGCGTTGCTTGCACAAATAATGTGCCTTCAGTTTGCTCTTTTGGCATATCTTATATGGACTTACAAAAAAGTAAGTACTTCCTAAAAAGTAAGTAGTAGTATACTTTGATGACAGGTCAATATCTAGCTCAACTGTGGGGAAGAAGAGTATGCAAGTTTTAGGTGCAATCGCTCTGGTAACTGGCGCAAATGGAGGTCTAGGCAAGTAC
This sequence comes from Nostoc sp., assembly GCF_041747015.1. GTDB lineage: Bacteria > Cyanobacteriota > Cyanobacteriia > Cyanobacteriales > Nostocaceae > Nostoc. The sequence goes on along the minus strand of NZ_JBGTFY010000226.1, from coordinate 26,082 downwards.
TTTGTGGAAGGATTGAGAGCGCAAGGTGCAGCCAAAATTTATGCTGGCGCTCGCAAGCTGGATGCTTTAGCTGAACTGGTTGCAACAGATCCGCAGCGAATTATCCCGATTCAGTTGGAAATTACTGATGAAGAATCTGTTCGCCAAATAGCACTAAAATGTCAGGATGTCAACTTATTGATTAACAATGCTGGTGTGGGGCTTAACCAGGGATTGATTGCTGCACCTGATTTGTCCTCTGCCAGAGCAGAAATGGAAGTTAACTACTTTGGGACGTTGATCATGTGCCGTGCCTTTGCCTCGATCTTAAAGCAAAATGAGGGTGGGGCGATCGCTAATATGGTGTCAATGGTAGCGCGGGTGAATCTTCCCTTTAATGGCAGCTATGGCGCTTCTAAAGCAGCAGTTTTGTCATTGACTCAGGCGGTTCGGGCAGAGTTAGCGGCTCAGAAAACCCTGGTAGTAGCAGTGCTACCAGGAGCTATCGATATTGGTATGGGTAAGTCTTTCCCCGATCCCAAAGTACCCCCAGAGGAAGTGGTTAGGGATGCACTGCAAGCTGTTGTTGATGGCATTGAAGAAGTTTACCCAGGTGAGCAGGCCAAGCAACTCAATGAGCAACTAATGCAAGATCCCAAGGCAGTTGAAAAGTTTATTGCCACATTTTTACCAAACTGAAACAGTGACTGTTGAAGGCGATCGCCGAAATAGCAAATGGAGTCGCCGAAATAGCAAATGGAGCCACCGAAATAGCAAATGCGAACTCCGAATCAACAAATGCGATTGCTGAAATAACAAATGCGATCGCCGAAATAACAAATGCGATCGCCGAAATAGCAAATGCGTTGGCGTAGCCCGCCGTAGGCATCGCTTCTTTGGTGGTATAGACAGTAACTATTATTCTTGGGTAGAGCGATCGCAAGGTTGGTGCGCGTACTTAGTCAAGTAAACGTGCTTTTTGGGGTTTGTTCATCGTCAAATTTGTAAAACTCCGTGTTTATACGTAAATACTCCCAAATAACTGTGTTAAAATAAACCATCAATAGCAAGGTATGTAAAATAGGAAACAAGAAAGTATTATGAATAATAAAAGCTATGTAATGTGGAATAACAAAGGTGGAGTTGGTAAAAGTACCATAACATTCCACGTTGCTTCTGTTTATGCAGAAAAAAATCCTGATAGAGATGTTATTGTAATAGATATGTGTCCTCAAGCAAATGTTTCAATGATGCTTATGGGCGGGGGAAAGAAAGCTGAAGAGCATCTTCAAGGTCTTATAACTAGGAGAACTCCCCAGACAGTTGTTGGTTATATAACTGATAGCATAATCAAATCAGATACTACTGATTTAACTAAATACATAATAGACCTACATGAAGTTAACCATAATTTGCCTGAAAATATGTATTTGTTATCAGGTGATGGCAATCTGGAGTTGATTGCGCCATTGCTATCAGAAAGAGCTGATGCAACACCGTTATCTGAAAATGATAAACCGTGGGAGAATGTACATTCAATTATTAAAAATCTTACTCAACGACAAGTTAGTGATAAACCGTGTACATATTTTATTGATACCAATCCTAGCTTTTCTGTATATACCCAAATAGCAATTTTGTCGGGTGAATATCTGCTAGTCCCTATAAATGCAGATGACTCATCTATATTTGCAATAACTGGGCTTTTTAATCTGATCTGGGGTACGGAAAATAAACATCCTGTGTATGGTAAGTATACATTTTCGTCAAAAGTAGATAATTTTAATATTGAAAGGCCAAAAATAGCATTGCTTCTTGGAAATCGGTTTACGCAACAAAAGGGAGCTGCTCATGCATTTAAAGCTTTGTCAAATGAAGCTATAAAAAAGATGTATGATGAGTATTGTAAAAATCCTGATCGTTTTATTGATATCGATAGTAATTCTTGTATAGATAGTCAAGAAACTTTTGAAGCATTGTATAGCGCTGAATTACGTGACTTTAATAGTGCAGGTGTTGTTGCTGCTAATCAAGGAATTCCGCTAAGTAAAATGGATAAAAATATTTACTATGTTTATGAAGAAAGAATACAAGTAGCGAAAGAACAAAGAGAGTTATGTCGTGAAACAATTGAAAATTTAGTGAGTAGGTTATAAATATTTTGTAAAAAAGTCTAACAAATAGCTGTAGCGGAAATTCTAGAGGATGAGGATCTGGTGTTCGAGACAGAGTTTGTGGGTACACAACAGATTGTCGTTCAGTGAGGATAAAGAATAGTGTCATGATCTCGACCAGAAAATTTATCATTACTAACTTCTAAAGGCATGGCTGCAATTTGTGCCAGAATCTCTCTAGGAGTTTTGTCTTTAAGTTTAGCCTCAGTTGAAATTACAGTAACTTCAACACGAGTTCCTTCAGCTAATGGAATCGGCTGTGATAGCCTGAGTACCCCCTGTTCATAAACAGCTTCTATAGTTATAGTGATAAACTTTTCCCTCATGCTCTAGCTATTTCTAATCATGGCATAATAGCTAACATAGTAAAAAACCCAGCTAATGACTAACTAAAAAATAATTAGTCATTAGCTATTAAAAATTAGCATTCGTTAAGCAGTCCGAAAACGCGCCAACTCTTCACCAGTCTTAGCATCATGAGCGTGAACTGTACACACTAAACAAGAGTCAAACGATCGCGCCACATGACCAACTTCTACCGGATCGCTAGAATCGTAAATGGGTGTCCCAATTAAAGCTTCTTCAATCGGACCGCGAATTCCTTCACCATCACGAGGGCCGATATTCCAAGTACCAGGGGCAATCACTTGGTAATTCTTAATTTTACCGCCCTCTACTTCTACCCAGTGAGATAAGGAACCCCGCGCTGCTTCCGTTGCACCCCAACCCTTGCCATCTTTTTCTGTGGGTTTGATATACCAGGGGTCGTTTAATTTGAATTCGCGCAAACAATGTTCGGCTTGGCGATATAACTTGACAAGTTCGTGAACTCGTGCTAACTGACGCACATGAATATTAGCACCACCCATTTGTTTGAAGACATCGAGGATAAAGCCGTCGTAGTGTTGCCAAGATTCGCCATGTTTACCACCTGCAACTAATTGCCGCGCTAAGGGCCCGGTTTCCAAACGTCCGAAGTCTTTGTGAAGGACTGCACTCGACCAAGAGTAGGCGTTATCAAAGTCTTTGGTATTGATTGCAGTCGGTTTAGTGGTGCGATCGCTAGGGTGAATATCTGCTGTCCCTTCATCGTACCAAGAGTGAGTTGTATTCTCGCGGGTAAATGACTGATCCATTAAAGTGTGAGTATCTGCGAAGCTGTCATACACTCCACCTTTCATAATCATTGCTGCATTTCGTCCTTCAATAGTCGGCTTTTGGTATTTATCTTCATGGGCTAAATATCCCCAAGTCACATATTTACCAACACCAGCACCATATCTATCTAAACCGATATCTAAACCCATGCGCCAATAAAAACCTAAGTCGGAATCTCGATGATTTCGGTCTTCATCTAACCAATTTCTAAAGTCATCATAAGTTTGGATTTGTTCGTAGCGTTCTAAAGAACAACCTAACCACACTGCTTCTAACCAATTGGTGCGGAAATATTCCAGAATCGCCCAAGCGCGGGTAATGTCTGTGAGAGTAGGGGCGCACATCACACCACCAGGCACCATATAACTGCTGTGCGGCCATTGTCCGCCCAATAGTGCATAAATTTCTACAGGTTTAGCAGAAATTGTGATGCCTAGTTCATAAGATTTGCCTGTGAAAGCAGCAAAGCGTCTCACAGCTTCGTCATAAAAACGACTATGGCGGTATTTTTTATTAGTTAAATCAATGGCAAAGAGTCCATAAAAATAGCGGGGTATACTTTGGATTGTCTCGACAATTTGACCGAGATTTCTCGCTAAAATTGCATTGCGAGGAACTTCTGTTTCCCAAGCTGTATCTAATGCCCAAGATGCACAAGTTAGGTGAGAACCGCCGCAAATGCCGCAAATGCGAGGCGTGACAATTAATCCGGCTTGGGGATCTTTACCACGCAAGATTACTTCAAATCCTCGAAAAAGTTCGGCGTGTGTCCAGGCGTTAACTACTCGCCCATTTTCGATATCAACTCGGACATCTAAATCGCCTTCGACTCTACCGACGGGCGATATATCTAATGATTGAATTGTCATTCTCTTCTCCTGTTTTTTATAAGCACTAAAGTGCTTACTACGAACTAAACTGTAAAAAAGTCTTCTTCTGCCCAAGGTGGTGCTGCGTCTTTTGCAACCATTGTGAGTAAGGCGTAGTCTTTTTTGTTCACCCCTGGCGGTAATTCTTTGGGAACTCCCATCACTGTTTGGGTTTTGAATACGGTTCCTGGTTTGAGGTCAAAGAAGGGAAATTCTGGTTCGGTGCAACCTAAACAAGGCATCCCGGCGCGAGTTTTGGAGGAGACGCGATTCCACAAGATGCGGTTGCAGGAAGAATGAGTCATGGGGCCGCGACAACCCAAGTCATAAAATAGGCAGCCTTTACGCTGACCAAATTCGGCGGTTGAGGCTTTGTAAGCGAAGTGGACGTTACGGGTACAACCTGTTTGGGTATAGCTGTTGAAGAAGGTTTGAGGACGATTTAGTTCATCGAAAGCAATGTCTGCTATGCGTCCAGTAGCGATCGCAACTAATATCTGCGTAATCCAGTCGGGATGGGCGGGACATCCAGGTATATTAATTACAGGCAATCCAGCTTGTGATACGAAATCTTTCCCTAAAAAGCCCCCTTCTTGACGTTTGAGAAATTGCAAACCTTCTGATTCGCTGGGGTTGGGTGACATAGCGGGAATTCCTCCCCATGTGGCACAATCTCCCACAGCAACGATAAATTTAGCAACTTGGGCGAGGTCTGCTAACCAGTCTTTCATAGCGCGATCGGCAAAACGGTTCCATTGGCCTGTGCCATTGGGGGCGTTGACAACGCTGCCTTCAAATACCAAGATATCTAAAGGAATTGTGCCAGAAATGCAATCTCGCAGCAGTGTTTGCAAGTTGTTACCCAGTTCCACTCCCAAGGAGGGATGCCAAAGTAACTTGATGCCAAAGTCAGCAATTAAATCGCAGACTGTCGGTTCTTCGGCGTTTAGAAATGACATAGTGTTGCCTGAACAAGCACCACCTTGTAGCCATAGTACGTTAGTCATCGGCTATGCGTTTTCTATTGTTTACCATGCATGATGTAGGTGATAATGCTTGTAAAATCTCACCTTTTTATCAATATTTGTTTTTCAATTTTAAGATGTTTTTTTATTTAATTCGCTTTCATTAAAAAAGAATTAATCATTAACAATAACTGAAATTCTATCAAGATTTATTTAAAGGATTTTGTCTGTTATGTGTGTAACAGATTTAACAAATAAAAAATATTAGAAATAAAATTGCCTTTTGTTTTAACTCCTGACGTTAAACAACCTTGATGTGCTTAATTGATTGCGGTTAAAACTCTGTAATTATTAACAACAAATATTTTTGTCCAGCTACTTACTAGCCGCGATCGCCGGGTAAAGTTCGGAATAACAAAAGATCATTAAAAAAGCCCCCTACTGGGGGCTGACTAAGTTGTTCGCGTGGAATGAACAACTAATAATTAATACTCACAGTAGATACAGTAATCCGAACAAAATAATCCAAATCACGTCAACACAATGCCAGTAGATTTCGGCTGCTTCGATGCCAAAGTGCTTTTCGTTACTGTAGTGACCCGGAACGCGCGATCGCCACAACACGGCAACAATTGCCAGAACGCCTATAGTAACGTGCAATCCGTGGAAACCAGTCAAAACGTAAAATGCACTAGCAAATAAATTGGTAGTTAAACCAAATTCTAAATGGGTATATTCATATACTTGACCCACCAAGAAAATAGCACCCATTGCTGCCGTAATTGCTAACCAGATTCTTGCACCCCGTGGATCATTCTTTTTAATAGCAGTGTCGGCATTGTGCATGACAAAACTACTAGAAATTAGATTGATAGTATTAACTCCAGGTAGCAATAGTTCTAATTCTGGGGTACCGGCTGGAGGCCACACAGGTAAGGTAGCACGGAAAGCCAAGTAGGCTCCGAACAGCCCTAGAAAAATCATTCCTTCAGCAATCAGGAAGACAACTAGTCCAAACAGGCGATGGTCTGGATGTTCTTCATGATGACCAACTGCCGCTTCCGCCGCGTGGTGATGATTTAGTTCAGTTTTAGCTGAGTCAATAGTTTGACTTTGCATGAATTTTTAATGCTTAGAGGACAAGTAGGGAGTGGGGAGTGGGAAGATGGGGGATAAGAACTATTGATTATTGACCAATGCCCAATGCCCAATGCCCCATGTCCAATGCCCCATACTCTGTTTATTTGCGGTCTTCGGGATTGGCAGCAACCGCCGGGTCGGGTTCTGCTCTTAACACTGAGTTTGGGCCACCAGATAAAACTGGATTAGGATCAAATAACGGTACACTTTCTTTAGCCCTTTCCAAGCCGTAGTCGTAGGGGCCTGTAGCAAGTACTGGGGTTTGATCAAAATTCTCGATCGCTGGCGGTGAGGTAGTCATCCACTCTAAGGTAAGTGCCCTCCAAGGATTATTACCAGCTTTTTCGCCGTACAACCAACTCCAAATGGCATTAATGATGAAGGGTAATGTCGAAACTGCCAGTATATAAGAACCATACGTGCAGATTTCGTTTATTGAGGTGAATTTGGGGTCATATTGGGCAATACGGCGATTCATCCCCATCAAACCCAGCTTGTGCATGGGTAAGAAGGTCATATTTAGACCAACTATTGTTAAGGCAAAGTGAACCTTACCCAAAAATTCGTTCATCATCCGTCCCGTCATTTTCGGGAACCAGTGGTAAATAGCCGCATAAATGCCCAATACGCTACCACCAAAGAGGACGTAGTGCAAGTGTGCCACCACAAAATAGGTATCGTGAACGTGAATATCAAAAGGCACTGCTGCCAACATCACGCCACTAATACCGCCAATCACAAAGGTGCCAACAAAGCCGATTGCGAACAGCATGGCACTGTTGAGTTGGATTTTCCCACCCCACATGGTTGCTAACCAGCTGAAAATTTTAATTCCCGTAGGTACGGCAATGATCATGGTGGTGATCATAAAGAACATCCGCAACCAGCCGGGGATACCACTGGTAAACATATGGTGCGCCCAAACAATTAGCCCCAAAAAGCTAATAGCGAGAGAGGAATAGGCGATCGCTTTATAGCCAAAAATCGGCTTGCGGGAATGCACGGGGATAATTTCCGAAATTGCCCCAAAGAAGGGCAAAATCATAATGTAAACTGCTGGGTGAGAGTAAAACCAGAACATATGCTGGTATACTACTGGGTCGCCACCGCCTGTTGGGTTAAAAAATGTTGTCCCGGCAATTAAGTCAAAGGAAAGCAGAATCAGACCTGCTGCTAAGACTGGGGTTGATACCAAAACCAGTGCCGAGGTAGAAAACATCGCCCAGCAGAACAAGGGCATTTGGTGAATCCCCATACTAGGGATACGCATCTTAATCAATGTAACCAGGAAATTGATTGCCCCTAGAATCGATGACGTTCCTAGTAGCAGGACGCTCATAATCCAAATTCCCTCACCTACTTGACCTGTTACCAAACTCAAGGGAGGGTAGGAAGTCCAACCTGCATCCGGTGCATCGCCTACGACTAAACTGGCGATTAGCAATATACCCGCAGGGGGAATCATCCAAAAGGCTACAGCATTCAAGCGCGGAAATGCCATATCCTTTGCCCCAATCATTAAGGGGATAAGGAAGTTAGCAAAACCCGCACCAGCTGGCACGATCCACAAGAAAATCATGATTGTGGCGTGCAGCGTAAACAAGCTGTTGTAGACTTCAGGAGTGACAAAATCGACTTCTGGGGTTCGCAGTTCTGTGCGAACCAACTCAGCCATCACGCCACCAATGCAGTAGAAAATAAACGTAGTGACTAGGTATTGAATCCCAATCACCTTATGGTCGGTGTTGAAGCCAAAATAATCTTGCCATTTTCTAATCCCTGGTTCGTCAAGAAGGGCGGGAATATTGGCAGTTTCTTGCAACTGAGCTTGTGTCATAGGAGTACTGAGTGCTGAGTACCGAGTCCTGAGTTATTACTTTTGTCGGTGGATTATGGACTATCTGTGAATTTGATGTAGTATTTCTGGCTGAATTCCCATGTCCTTGGTGTAAGGGGCGAGAAATTCATTTGGGGATATATCTACAGGATTAACAGCAACGGCTTGATTTAGGGTTTCCTTGCTAGCAACTAGCTGCTCTTGCAGCCATTTGTCAAACGCTTCTTCTGTCTCAACGACTACTGGCGCTCTCATCGCTCCGTGATATGGTCCGCAAAGTTCAGCACAAATCAGGACATAATCTCCTGCTTTTTTAGGTGTGAAGCGAATCTCGCTTTGCCTACCAGGGATCGCATCTTGTTTCAGGCGGAACTCTGGCACCCAGAAGGCGTGGATCACATCGTTGGCGGTCATATTGATTTGCACTTCCCGCCCAATGGGGACGTGCATTTCACCTGTAGTTATACCAGTTTCAGGATAAGTGAAAATCCAGGCATATTGTAGACCAGTCACATTAACTCGCAATTCTGCTGATTTACCTGCTTTATCAGGACTTCCCCCAATTGTCGGAGCAACAGTACCTAAACCTGGTGCATTCCGCAGTTGAGGAATTTGGTCAGCATTGCGGACTTCTGCGGTAGCGGGGTCTTGCATCGCCTCATCAGATTTTTCTTGATTGAGGTTGGGTTCGGTGCTGGGAGGAGTATCGCTTAAAGTTGCGGCAAGTGCACTCCCATGCCCTGGCATTGTCATCGATTCCTGATTCATCGGCGCTGCATGGACAGCATGGGGATCAAAGCCACCGATTTCGTTGTACACATCAAAGCTGTAAACAGAAATGCCGAAAACAATAATTGCTGGGATCGCCGTCCAGAGGATTTCTAGAGGTACATTGCCCTCAACTGGTGGACCGTCTTCATTGTCACCTGCACGGCGACGGTATTTAAATGCAGAGTAAATTAAAATACCTTCGACAAGTAGGAATATACCTGTAGAAACGATCATCATCGTGTTGAACAGACCATCCACTAAAACGGCTTCATCCGTAGCTGCTGCTGGCAACAGACCGTGATTTTGACCGTACCAAAAGCTGACTAGCGTTAGTACGATGCCAATGAGTAATGTCCAGATTGAACTTGGAATCTTCACGGTTTACTTAAATGAATTTACTATGTTATCTCAAAGCTACTCACTTACTAAGGTAGTCTAGGCTGTCAGACAAAGGGGCTAAAGGTCGGAAATTTTTATTAATTTTTTTGACTACTTTACTAATTTTGAGTACAAGGTGACTATTAAATCCTGCCAAAAGTAGATGTACATCAGTGGAAAAATTTAGAATGTTTAAATTAATTGTGATTAATCAATTTCTCACATCTTAAAAAATACCTAAAGCTTCCAGGAAAACATTGCTGGAGTGATTCAAAGTATAAGTGAGTGCCAATCTATAAACCTTTAGCCTATACGCTAGGGTGAAGATGGACACTAAAAGAAAATTGAAAATTTTAAGAGATCCACCAAAAGCAGGCAGAAGGTATCGTTGATGAGCGAATTTGTCCTAGAACAAAATAAAGTGGCAGTTGAGCAGCAAAAGCCCAAGGAAATGATTCGGCGCTTGGTGTGGAAAATGTGCATAGCCACCTTGATTTTGATGGCAATAGGCTCTGCCACTCGCGTGATGAATGCTGGACTTGCTTGCCCAGACTGGCCTTTGTGCTATGGCGAACTGGTGCCAGCCAAGCAAATGAATCTCCAGGTATTCTTGGAGTGGTTTCACAGATTGGATGCAGCTTTAATTGGTGTAAGCGCGATCGCACTCTTCGGTTTGTCCTGGTGGCATCGTCGTTCCTTACCCTCTTGGCTGCCTTGGGCATCCACGTTCGCCCTATTTTTAATCGTCTTCCAAGGCATTTTGGGGGGACTCACTGTCACCGAACTATTGCGGTTTGATATCGTTACCGCTCACTTGGGAACGGCGCTGTTGTTTTTCACCACCCTCCTGACCATTGGCACGGCACTCATTCCCTATCAAGGAACTGGAACCGTTGGTAAGTTGCCTTGGGTAGGCTTAACTGCCGCTATTTTGGTTTACCTACAAAGTTTGCTAGGTGCTTTAGTCGGCTCTCGCTGGGCGCTACACCAATGCCTCGGCGGTTCTCAACTTTGTACTGTGATGTACAGTCATATTGCTGGTTTGGTGCCGCCAACAATCGCAACCTTGGCAATGGTATTTATTTGTTGGCGTACACCAGCACTACATCCAGCTTTGCGGCGACTGGCAAATATGGCTGGTGGGTTGTTGTTCTTACAAATCTTGTTGGGAGTTGCCACTTTTAAATTACATCTTCAAGTCGAGCCTCTCACCGTCTCTCACCAAGCTATAGGAGCTGCTTTGCTGGGTACTTTGGTGGCTTTCACAGTTCTCGCGTTGCGTGACTCAGCTAAGTTGTTGAAAAATAAGGAACCAGAGCCAACATGATTGAGACTAATGTCTCTCGCCACCACGAAACATTTTTACAAGTAATTCAAAGTTACTACCAGCTAACGAAGCCGCGGATTATTCCGCTACTTTTGATTACCACTGCTGGGAGTATGTGGATTGCTGCTAAGGGAGAAGTAGACCCATTGCTGTTGCTGGTAACGCTGACTGGTGGCACAATGGCGGCTGCAAGCGCCCAGACGATTAACTGTGTCTATGACCGGGATATTGATTATGACATGGAGCGGACGCGCCATCGCCCGATACCTGCCGGTAAGGTGCAACCACGCGATGCTTTAATTTTTGCGATCGCACTGGCGACAATTTCTTTTACACTCCTAGCAGTATTTGCCAACCTGTTAGCCGCCTTGCTAGCCTTCTCTGGCATCGTCTTTTATATTTTGGTTTACACCCACTGGCTAAAACGCCACACCACCCAAAATATTGTCATTGGTGGAGCTGCTGGAGCAATTCCGGCGTTAGTAGGTTGGGCTGCTGTCACAGGCACATTAAGCTGGTCAGCGTGGTTAATTTTCGCCATCGTCTTTTTGTGGACACCGCCCCATTTCTGGGCGCTAGCTCTGATGATTCGGGACGATTACGCAAAGGTTGGGATACCAATGCTACCTGTAGTTAAAGGTGACACAGCAACGGTGCGGCAGATTTGGTACTATACCTTGATCACTGTATTTGCAACCGGGTTATTGGTTTATCCTTTGGGCGCAAGTGGAATTCTTTATGCTGCGATCGCCCTAATTCTGGGAGGATTATTTATCCACAAATCTTGGCGCTTGTTGCAAAATCCAGAGGATCGCACTATCGCTAAAGAGTTGTTTCTCTATTCCATTTCCTACATGATGCTGTTGTGTCTGGGGATGGTAGTGGATAGTCTTCCTGTTACCCATAATCTAATTAGTGCGGTGATTAATCAGCTGCATTTTATTGGTTAGGGGATGTAAAATATAGCGATCGCGTTGGTTAAAGGGCGCGATCGCATTTTCAGAAATTAAAAAATATACATAATAATTAGAGCTTGGCGCATTTGCGATGTCTACGACGGGCGTAGCTGCGGCAACTAAACTTTTAGTCATAAATTAATTTATTAAACATTAATTACACTCACTCATTTATCGCTATGGAAAAAGCAATGCAAGTAATTCGTCACGAGTTAAACCAGCATGAGCAGCAACATCTTGCAGTATGGCGTTAAGTGTACCAATTTTAATAGGGTCATGAGCAGGAACCGTGATATGATGCTCACCATTCTGTTGAGTAGTTAACCGAATGTGGCTACCCTTTTGATGACTAATCTCATATCCTAGACGAGCTAAAGCATTAACTAATTCTGAACCAGATAAGTCTCGTGGGAGTTTCAAGAAGCTATTACCTCATCACGGACTATGTGTAACCGAATGATTTTAGGACGGTTATGTTCATTAGGAAAATGGCAGTGAACCGCATCACGGATCATTTCCCGTAGTCTTTCTATATCGTCAGCTTGAGTAAAAATTGACTCGGTTAAAGCTCTAGCTGTATAACCACCATCTGGATCATCTTCAACGAGAAATACAATTTCAGTCATAACTCTTCCCTTAACTACTAAATTTTATGATCGCTCATGAAACAATAATCTTTCGTGCGATCGCACCAAGGGCTAACTCAATTGATTCCGGCTGTAAATACAATTGAATTGCTTCTTTAATATTTTCCAAAGCTTTTTCAGTTTCTCCTGCTGAGTTGAGCTTGTTACTTGTGAAGGTAACGTTGTCACCAAATCCACTACCATAAAACAGGGAAAGGGTTTAAATTCACAGCTTACGCATCTTTAAAATTAAATAAAGTGCTTTTTATCAATCAGTTAAAATACCCAAGCCACTTTAGCACAAATGATAATTGTGTGGTGAGAGGGGTAGGAGGCACGAGGGTTGCTCATCTTCTACCCCGTTTTTATTATCATTATCTTTACAAAGATGATTGATAGTGTTATTTCATATAATCTTGAATTAATTTATGCAAAACTTGCCCTAAGTGAGGAATAATACTTCTACCTGATTGCAAGCATTCTTTCCAAATCCAGCTACAGTCTCAAGTTACTTTTGCTAGCGTAGTGATATAAGGTTTATCGCTCTCCAGTCAGCGGCTGGAAGCAAAAGGATTAATATGGCTCATTTAAATCAGCGTCGCTCCCAAAATGTCAACGGCGATTTTTATGTAGATACTACCTGTATTGATTGTGATACCTGTCGCTGGATGGCTCCTGAAGTATTTTATGATGTTGATGATCAATCGGCTGTTTATCATCAACCAACAAATGAGGCGGAAAGATTAGCCGCACTGCAAGCACTTTTAGCTTGTCCTACCAGTTCCATTGGCACAGTTGAAAAGCCAAAAGATATCAAAGCTGTTCAACAAAGTTTTCCAATATTAGTAACAGAAAATGTTTACCACTGCGGCTATCATTCTGAAAAATCTTATGGTGCTGCTAGCTATTTAATTCAACTTCCAGAAGGTAACATTTTGGTGGATTCTCCCCGGTTTACGCCGCCTTTAGTCAAGCGTTTAGAAGAACTGGGGCCAATTCGTTATATGTACCTAACTCATAAGGATGATGTGGCAGATCATCAAAAGTTTGCCGAGCATTTTCAGTGCGATCGCATCCTCCACGTTGATGATATTACTGCCGATACTCGCAATGTAGAAATACAACTAACTGGTTCTGAACCATTCGCTTTGACTCCAGATTTACTAATCATCCCAGTTCCCGGTCACACCAAAGGACAAACCGTCCTACTCTACAAAAATAAGTTTCTGTTCACTGGCGATCATCTCGCTTGGTCAGAAAGCTTGCACCAACTGACTGCATTCCACAATGCCTGCTGGTATTCTTGGTCAGAACAGACTAAATCAATGCGTAACTTGGCTAATTACTCTTTTGAGTGGGTACTACCAGGTCATGGACGAAGGTTTCATGCTGATAAGGAAAGCATGCACCAGCAGATGCACAAGTGTATTCAGTTGATGGAATCTTTGAATTGACATTAAATAACTAACTTTTCACGTTATATAGAAAAGCCCAGGAAAAACCTAAACCCCTAATCCCCTTCCCGACGCGGGAAAGGGGAAAATTCAAAGTCTCTCTCCTTTTAGGAGAGAGATTTAGAGAGAGGTACTATATTGCATACAAACCATAAGCGCTATAACCTGGGTTTTAGCACCCTTTTAACCAAACACGGATTATGAAAAAGCTGATCAACAAGCCGGAAGACTTTGTGCGGGAAAGTCTAGAAGGTATGGCGGCGGCTCATTCCGATTTAATAAAACTGAACTACGATCCGACTTTTGTCTATCGAGCCAATGCACCTATTCCGGGTAAAGTAGCAATTATTTCAGGTGGTGGCAGTGGACATGAACCAATGCACGCTGGCTTCGTGGGCAAAGGAATGCTTGATGCAGCTTGTCCTGGCGAGGTTTTCACTTCACCGACTCCAGACCAAATGCTAGAAGCTGCAAAGCTTGTAGATGGAGGCTCTGGTATCCTTTATATCGTCAAAAATTACAGTGGCGATGTGATGAACTTTGAAATGGCAACAGAGTTAGCCCGTAGCGAAGGCATTCGATCGCTAAATATTTTGATTGATGACGATATAGCAGTAAAGGATAGCCTCTATACCCAAGGACGACGGGGTGTAGGAACAACAATACTAGCGGAAAAAATTTGTGGCGCGGCGGCTGATGCTGGGTATGATTTGCCACAAATAGCAAATTTATGTCGCCGAGTAAATCTGAATGGGCGGAGCATGGGAATTGCTCTGACCTCTTGTACAGTGCCAGCTAATGGAACACCAACATTTGAATTGAGCGATCGCGAAATCGAATTAGGTATCGGTATCCACGGTGAGCCAGGAATAGAATGCACAGCAATCAAATCAGTAGATGAGATTACCGAAATTTTAACGCGATCGCTCCTTGAAGATGCACCATACAGCCGCACACTACGCGAGTGGGATGAAGACAAAGGAGAATGGGTAGATGTAGAACTAACAAATCTCCCATTTGCCAAAGGCGATCGCTTATTAGCTTTTGTCAATAGTATGGGTGGAACTCCGATTTCTGAGTTGTATATTGTTTACCGCAAACTCGCCCAAATCTGCGAACAGCAGGGATTGCAAATTGTGCGAAACTTGATAGGCCCTTACATTACATCTCTAGAAATGCAAGGTTGCTCCATTACCCTGCTGAAATTAGATGACGAGATGATCCGCCTATGGGATGCGCCAGTCAAAACACCAAGTTGGCGCTGGGGAATTTCATAATTACGTTAGCGTAGCGTTAGCAAGTATTCGTTCGCTTTTAGCGTCTCGTAGAGAGCGTCATTACGAATTACAAATTACGAATTATGTTGAGTCAGTCACAGATATTACAATGGTTGCAGGCTTATGCAACCGAGATAGAGCAGAATAAAGCATATTTGACAGAATTAGATGCTGCGATCGGAGATGCTGACCACGGGATCAATATGGATCGCGGCTTCAAAAAGGTAAGCGCTCAGTTACCAACTCTTGCAGATAAGGACATCGGCAACATTCTCAAAACCGTGAGTATGACCTTGATTTCTTCTATTGGTGGTGCTAGTGGCCCTCTTTATGGCACCTGGTTTTTACGAGCCAGTACAGCAGTAGTTGGTAAGCAAGAATTAACAGAACAAGATGTTTTAAAAATACTCCAAACAGGCTTAGACGGCGTGCTACAACGTGGCAAAGCGCAATTAGGAGATAAAACAATGGTGGATGTGCTATCTCCAGCTGTAGCTGTGTTTGGACAGGCTGTAGAAGAAAGTAAGGGAACGGTGGAAGCTATGCAACAGGCTGTAGTAGCAGCGCAAAAAGGGTTGCAAGAGACTATACCAATGCAAGCGAAAAAGGGACGGGCTAGCTACTTGGGAGAACGAAGTATCGGACATCAAGATCCAGGAGCGACTTCTGCTTATTTGATGTTGAAGAGTTTATTAGGGGTGTTGGAAAGTTCTAGATAATAGGATTTTAGATTTTAGATTTTGGATTGTGTACTCCTGCAAATAAGGAAGCTACGCAAGAAAAAAATGAACCGCAATTGCGTAGCATCTTGTAGAGAAGGACACAAAGGAATAATAAGTTAAAAAGGTTTGGTGCAGCCTCACAAAGAAATGGTATTAACTAAACCATAATATTGCAGCCCATCGTAGATATCGCCTAAAAATTCAAAATTATCTGATTATCTAAATTATCTGATTGACAACAGATGTACTCTGAATACGCCATCTACCTCGTTCTCTAATCAAATCATACCGAACTCGCAAATTATCATTAGAAGAGTTTTTAAACTGGCCATTTTCATATAACTGAGTCACTTCCCTCACTGTAGCGACAACTGCGGCACGATCTGCAAATAAATCGATTTTCTCAACAGATTCTACCTTCAGGCTATGATCGTACTTGCGGTAGCGATTGTCTAACCTATTTTGTTGAGCAATCAGCCGCCATTGAGATAAAGCTGAACCAGTTAAAATCTGCTCTAAATTATTAATTTCATGATTCGGCCCTAAAGCTGCGGCTTTGGTAGATAGCCAAGTGCGAATAACCTGCTCTGCCGTTGCATTTGTTAAAAGGCCGTCTAGTACTTCTGGTTTATTATTTGGCTCAGGAATAGGTATTGGTGGTTGATTTATCTGTATAGACAACTCTGAACCACGCACATCTGTTGTAGGGAAAAACAGATTTTTTAACCATCCAAAAGTTGTTGTGGCTAACACCCAAAAAACTAATAGACTCACCAAAGAAATAAACACTCTCCACACCAGCCGTGTTTTTCCTTCTATGGTGTTAGCAAAAGTTCGCCGCCGCCGAGGACGACGAGAATTAGGACGATTATCTGGTACACGCTCTCGGTTTGCAGATGGAGTAGGTTTTCTCCGGCGACGCTTTTGCTTATGACTGGGTGCAGCAGTCTTAGCTGAACCGTTCAAATGCTGATTAGTGCCTCTGCTCATCCGTTCGGCAGCAGGAACCTCCGATTTCATACTCCCAGATGAATTCCAAATAGGTGATGATAAATTGGAATATTCAGGTGTTTCGGGTAAATCTAGGTCAGGTGTTCTGCTGTGGTTAAATTGCCCTGAATTTCTAGTAGAATTGTTGGGGAAAGGGCGATTATTTGTCTGCGGCTGGGGAAAATTTTGGGGGTTAATTACAGCCCATTCATTAGTTGTTTCCGCATCCGTTGGCAGTGCTTCTAAATAAGCTTGTACCTGTTGGTTAGCAAAGTAATCTTTTAGGAAAGCTTGCTGGTTTGCTAAATCTCGAAAATGGGGAAATACTTCATGTTGCAACCACTGTTCTGCATATAGACACAGCCCTGGTAACAAATCTGGAGAGTCTTGAGATTTTTCCCGAATAAAAGCTAAAGCTTCGTACTCCTGACTAAGTTCTAAAACACGAGTCGCTTCTTCAGTTTGTCCCAAGAGTAACGCACATAGAGACTGTTCTAAATGTACATCTTGGCGCTTACCCAGACGCATGAGCATCTGCCTTGCTTGACGAATTAAAGCAGGCTGCCGTTGAGCAAATCCCCTAGCTATCAAGGCATAAACAGCTAAGTAAGTGGCAACAGCAGAAGGACGTTTGCTTTGGGCTTCAAATAATTTGTGTTGCTCTGCAACTGTTAAATGGTTGCGTAACTGCTGGATAAATCGCAGAAAGTCATCTATGTTTAAACCAGAGTCATCATTGTTTGTACCATCAATGCCGCCACGATCTTCTAAGAGGTTTTGTAATAATTCCAAACCTTGGCTTCGTTCGGCAGTCTTTTCTTGAGGTAGTGCCAACAACTCCAAAATTCGATATGGTCGCAATTTGTAAAGATCCGCCTGAATTTCCGCCTGGACACTAGAGAACAACCCTTCGCGTACTAGCAGTTCTTGACCAGTTTCTAGGGATATGGCGGCATTTTCGTAGTGACCTTGCTGCCACTGTTCCCGCCCTAATTCTAGACAAGCAAGGGCAACAGTGAGAACAACATCTGGATGTTCAGCACTTTCGTGTATTTCTTCGTCTGCTAAATTATTGCCTTTTCTTGCACTTGTAGCACCATTTTTATTTACTAGGTACGGACGACCTAGTTTCAATACAAGTTCGTATTCCCCCAACTCTTGCAAAATTAATAAAGCGCCAACTAATTCGTCTTGGGCAATTTCTATACCCAGACTCTGGGTGTCACTACCCCTTTTGGTGCTTTCTGGACGATTTTCCAGTGCTACTGCGGCAGCAGCAAGGTTATCAGGGTCATAGGCGTGGGCAAGATAGAGATGATCGTAGGTACTGCGTTGTTTTGGATCTGATAAAACCACGTAAGCTTCTTCTATGAGTTGTTTACGAGAAGAAATTGCTGCCTGAGAATACTCACGTCGTGGCAATTGTACAATGCGATCGCTGTATGCCTGTCGCAATTGTTCTTCACTTGCCGCTAACGGTAGTCCTAAAATTCGGTAGTAATCTAGCGGAATTCGCACAGCCTACTTCCCCTGCACCGTGATCAACATAATTCACCTAGAGCGTTCCAGGCCTGTAAAACCGTGCCATAACAATGCCGTGTAGAATTTACTCTACAAATGTATATTGCAACAACTTGTTTTGTACCTTCCCGAAATTTGAGTCACATTCTAGTACTAATTTTTTGCTTTCGCCTAGAAAGCCTCAATTGTTTGTCTTAATTCTTAGTATTTTTGTTTAACACGACTATTATCAGCCTTCGATACCACAAACCACAACTACCGCTTTTAATCACGGGATAATTGTTGTGGTTGCAAGAATCTATTGATAATTGATTTTTTCGGGACTTTCTCAGTAGATGGCAACAAGAATACCACTATTGAGGGTTGACCCTGATAACAGGAGAAAAAAATCATATCATAATTTACCTTTAATTACAATTACCTATTCGGGTATAGAGACTTTTGCTTCCTTTTTTTTAAATTGTTAATGGATATGCAGAAAGCAGTCTATCTTGATTGCTAGTCTATGAAGGGGAATATTTAGGAGTGCTGAGTAAGAAGTAATAAGTAAAACGTAGTACTTGTGAATCTTTTCACTCAGTACTCACTCATTGGAACTGATTTGATGCCTAGTCGAACACTCATTACTAAAAACTGTTTCGGTCAGAGAGAAAAACCTAAAGCAACATATATGGTCGTTAGAGTCAAATCCTCACGGGGCATGGACTGAAAAGTTAAAAATCAAAAACCAAAAATTCAGCTATTCCCTAAGACCCTTTTTTGGTGCATAAATAAAGTTTGATTGTTGAGTCTTACAAACGCTAGCCTGTTAAAAGCTGAGGTGTTATCAGACCAACTTATTTAAGACCGTAACTTTAAGTTGTACAACAAGGATACTCAAAAATAATGGTTCAAGAACGTACTTTACCCACTTTTAATCCTGCTACTACGCATATTACTAAGGAAGAAGGGTTACGGTTGTATGAGGACATGGTATTAGGGCGCTTGTTTGAAGATAAGTGCGCTGAAATGTACTACAGAGGCAAAATGTTTGGTTTTGTCCATTTGTACAACGGTCAAGAAGCCGTTTGCAGTGGTGTTGTGCAGTCAATGCGACCGGGTGAAGATTACGTTTGTAGTACCTACCGCGACCACGTTCATGCTCTGAGTGCGGGTGTACCAGCAAGAGAGGTAATGGCAGAATTATTTGGCAAAGCCACAGGTTGCAGCAAAGGGCGCGGTGGTTCCATGCATATGTTTTCTGCCGAACATCGCTTGCTGGGTGGCTATGCTTTTGTGGCTGAGGGAATTCCTGTAGCGGCTGGAGCAGCTTTTCAAAGCAAATACCGCCGCGAAGTGCTGGGAGATAAAAACGCTGACCAAGTGACAGCTTGCTTTTTTGGGGACGGTGCAGCTAACAACGGTCAGTTTTTCGAGACGCTAAATATGGCAGCCCTATGGAAACTGCCAATTCTATTTGTAGTCGAAAATAATAAGTGGGCTATTGGTATGTCTCACGAGCGAGCCACTTCCCAGCCAGAGATTTATAAAAAAGCCAGTGTATTTAACATGGTGGGCGTGGAAGTCGATGGCATGGATGTACTAGCAGTTCGAGCCGTGGCTCAAGAAGCTGTAGCCCGTGCCCGCGCAGGTGAAGGACCAACATTAATTGAGGCGCTTACCTACCGCTTCCGGGGTCACTCTTTGGCAGATCCAGATGAAATGCGAAGCAAAGCAGAGAAAGAATTTTGGTTCGCCCGTGACCCAATTAAGAAGTTGGCAGCTTATTTGGTGGAGCAAAACTTGGCGGATGAGGGAGAAATCAAAGCAATTGATCGTAAAATTCAGGATGTAATCGACGAGGCTGTTAAGTTCGCCGAAAGCAGCCCCGAACCAGACCCCAGTGAGTTATATCGTTTCGTGTTTGCAGAAGACGAGTAAATAGTGCTGAGTTATGAGTGCTGAGTGCTGAGTGCTTTTTATTCTACTCAGGACTCAGCACTAGGTACTCAGCACTCCACCTTACACAGGACTAAAATTTGTGTTTACCATTGCAGTTCAACAGCAACAGTACAAGACCTATATTCTTTCTGACGAAGCCGCTGGTTCTCAGTTGGAAGTCGTACCAGAACGCGGTGGGATCATCACCCGTTGGCGTATTCAAGGGCAAGAAATTTTCTACCTGGACACTGAACGCTTTACTCATCCTGATTTAAGTGTCAGAGGTGGGAATCCAATTTTGTTTCCTATTTGTGGCAATCTACCAGATAATACTTACACTCATGACGGGCAAAAATATACTCTCAAACAACACGGTTTTGCCCGTGAATTGCCGTGGTCAGCAACAGAACAAAAAACTGAAGGTAAGGCTAGTCTCACAGTCGTTTTGAATAGCAATGAGCAAACTAAGGCAGTTTATCCTTTTGATTTTCAACTGGCTTTTACCTACGAACTTCAAGGTAATACCCTAGAAGTCCGTCAGCAGTATACAAACTTGTCATCCACGCCAATGCCTTTTTCGGCTGGTTTCCATCCCTACTTTCTGTGTGGTGATAAAACTCAGTTAGAGTTGGAAATTCCCTCAAAGCAGTATCAAGACAATCAAACTAAGGAAATTCACTCTTTTGACGGCAATTTTGACTTTAGCCGTGATGAAATTGATTTTGCCTTTGGACAGTTAACGAGTCAATCGGCTACTGCCACAGATGGCAGCCGGAAGTTAAAACTCACCTTGGATTATGACGATTTCTCTACCTACCTGGTATTTTGGACAGTCAAAGGCAAAGAATTCTACTGTCTAGAACCGTGGAGTGCCACTCGTAACTCTCTCAATACTGGTGATAACCTGACTGTGTTAGCACCAGGAGCTAGCCACACAGCATCTATAAGGTTGACGGCTAATTTTTTCTAAACCCCTTTACAAATCTACAGATGTCTGTGCTATGATGGCAAAGTTGCGAAATACAGCGAAAGGGTCGCTAACTCAACGGTAGAGTACTCGGCTTTTAACCGATTAGTTCCGGGTTCGAATCCCGGGCGACCCATATAAAGGTTTAAGTAACACTAGCCTCTGCTTTTGATATAAAAGCAAAGGCGAATTTTATAGAAGAAGACAGGAGGCAGGAGGAAAACTGCCTGACGCTCATGGAGCAGACTCACATAGAATTGCCCCTACAACGTTTAGTTTACCTAAATCCTATTTGTGAATCTCATCGCTCTGGATGCTCCCAAATTTTCGGATAAGCGATCGCTTATCTACCCAACGAAGTGCGATCGCCTATTATAAAATCTGTTAGTTAGCAGATGTGTGAATTTGGTAATTTGCCCGCACTTGGGTCTTTTTATTAAATTCAAATTTCACATCGGTAAGTTTTTCTGATACTTCCCATAGTTTTTTAGCGATCGCTTGGTCTTTGGATAATTCGTTTGATTCGACTTTTATTGGATAGCCGCGTATCTCCATAAACCCGGGGCCGAAATATTCCGCGCCTTTTAAGCCTGCTTCGGTTGCCGCTCGCAGAGTTGGTAATGCGCCCATCGTGATGTCTTGAGCAAGGATGCCGTTGAGATATTGCACAATGCCACCCGCAGTTCTCTGCAATTCGGTTGCCGTCCAGCCCGGATGCGAGGCGGTTACAAGTGTGTCAATACCGTTATCTTTGAGTTTTCGGTCGAGTTCGTAGGTAAAATACAGGTTGGCAAGTTTGCTGTCGCCATAGGCTTTCCATTTGGCATAACTTCTCTTTTCCCAATTCAAATCATCGAAATCTATTTTGCCAATACTATGTGCGCCGCTCGAAACATTGACAATTCGTGAGCCTTCGGTGTCCATCAAACGTTCCAAAAGCTGTCCCGTTAAAGCAAAATGTCCGAGATGATTAGTGCCGAACTGCAATTCAAAACCGTCCGTCGTTTTTGAATACGGTGGAATCATCACACCCGCATTATTAATCAGTAAATCCAGACGCAAATAACTTTTCTTAAAGTTTTCAGCGAAATTTTTAACTGATGCTAAATTCGCCAAATCAAGTTCCATCACGTTTACGTCAGCATCTTGATTCTGTTGAAGAATTTTTGCTAATGCCTTGTTTCCTTTGTCCAAATTGCGAACTGCAATGATTACAGACGCTTGTTTATTAGCTAAAACCCGCGCCGTTTCATAACCGATGCCGCTGCTCGAACCCGTTACAATTGCTACTCTTCCTTTTTGACTCAGAATATTTTCCGCGTTCCATTTTTCATTCTTCATTTTATTTCCTCCTGATTAATCGAATGTTCGTTTATTTAAGTCTCAAAAAAAGAATTAATTCGTTATTGCATCCCACGCAATTTTATAGGTGGTTTCCAACATTTTTTCGTCCAAAATCAAAGCACCACTAAAATGCTCCTTTATCAATCCAGTCAAAGGCGCAAAGGTAAAAGCAGTAAAAATTTCCAGGGAAATATCCTTAAAAACTTTCTCCTCTTTACCGCGATTGAACAGATCCAGCATTGGCTTGAAATAGCTCAAACTTTCATCTTTGCAAATGCGGTCAACCATCGGAGAATTAGCAAATTGCTCGGTAAAAGCAAATCTGACCGGATTATTAATCGCGTATTGATAATAATTATTCCAGACCATTTTAAAGGCTTTCTCCACCGATAGATTCTGGTTGACACCTTTCAGAATTTCTGCACTCATTTCCTGTTTCACGAACAAATATATTTTATTGAGAAGATTTTCTTTATTTTCAAAATAGACATATATTGTCGCAGGCGAAACATTCGCGGTTTTGGCAATTTTCGACATCGAAGTATCAGCAAAACCATTGGCAGTAATCAGTTCGATTGCCGCATCACAGATGGCTTGATTTTTTTTATCGTCTTTGTGCCTCATAATTTATATAATAAACGAACGTTCGGTTATTGTCAAGTGAATAATTTTGATGATAGCGATACCTGCGGTGGTAACAGACTTGTACTGAGCGCAGTCGAAGTACAACTTCCTTACGAAATGCTACACGAACGCGGAAGCAAGCTACGCTATATTAATCCCAAATGAATGCAGTAGTTAGTAGGACTTACGCACGAGTTACGGAATAACGAACCGCAGAGGCAAAGAGTTGCCAGTGCGCCCTTGCGGTTTCCCGACTTGTTCGCTCTTAGCGTTCCCGCAGGGTAGCACCTGGCGCGGCACGGAGAAATCAGAGTTTGAAAGATATTTTGCGTAAGTCCTAGTTAGGAAAAACACCCTGATAGTATTTGTCAGAAGTTAGTGTGTTTAAGTTGAAGCGATCGCTTTGAGATGACCATTTGGGATGCTAGGCTACCAAAGCTACTAGCTGTAGGGTGACTAAATCTACAGCGATACAGAGCAACGATGGTTCATAGTACAGGAGTATAGAACATAGTTATAGTAACGATGGGATAAACTTTTTCAACATAGGCACACGACACTAGTTATAATTTCCTATAAGTTGAAAAAACTCTTAAGATTTAGCGTAATCATTACGCTTCTCTCAGACCGACTAGCTGACAACCACATTAGGAGGACTATCTATGGCGCTTGTACCACTGCGGCTACTGTTGGATCACGCAGCTGAAAACGGTTATGGCATCCCAGCTTTCAACGTTAACAATTTGGAGCAGATTCAGGCAATCCTGAAGGCTGCTGTCGAGACAGATAGCCCCGTAATTTTGCAAGCTTCACGCGGCGCTCGTAATTATGCAGGAGAAAACTTTCTCCGCCACTTAATTTTGGCGGCGGTAGAAACCTATCCTCACATTCCCATTGTCATGCACCAAGATCATGGCAATGCTCCTGCTACCTGCTACTCAGCAATTAAGAATAACTTCACCAGCGTGATGATGGATGGTTCTTTAGAAGCTGATGCGAAAACACCCGCTAGCTTCGAGTACAACGTCAATGTTACCCGCGAAGTTGTAAATGTAGCTCATGCTTTGGGCGTCAGCGTTGAAGGTGAACTCGGTTGTTTGGGTTCTCTAGAAACTGGTGCTGGTGAAGCTGAAGATGGTCACGGGTTTGAGGGTACACTTGACCACTCACAACTTCTAACCGACCCCGATGAAGCTGTTGACTTCGTAGAAGCAACCCAAGTAGATGCTTTGGCTGTTGCCATCGGCACAAGCCACGGTGCTTACAAGTTTACCCGCAAGCCGACTGGTGAAATTTTGGCAATCAGCCGCATTGAAGAAATTCACCGCCGTCTGCCTAACACCCACTTGGTAATGCACGGTTCTTCTTCTGTACCTGAAGATTTGCTTGCACTGATTAACCAGTATGGTGGTGCAATTCCTGAAACCTACGGTGTACCTGTAGAAGAAATCCAAAAAGGTATTAAGAGTGGTGTACGTAAAGTAAACATCGACACCGACAACCGTTTGGCTATTACTGCTGCTGTACGTGAAGCTTTGGCTAAAAAACCAGAGGAGTTTGACCCTCGTCACTTCCTCAAGCCTTCTATTACATATATGCAGAAGGTTTGTGCTGAACGCTATCAGCAATTTGGCACAGCTGGCAACGCCAGCAAGATTAAGCAAATTTCTTTGGAAGATTTTGCTGCTAAGTATGCTAAGGGTGAACTTAACGTTGTTACCAAAGCTGCTGCTAAAGTTTAATTTTGACAACTAAATAAATAGGAGCATAGCAAAACTATGCCCCTAAAAACTGAGAATTTTAATGTTGTCAGAAACCGGGTGTTTACCCGGTTTTTTGTTTTATTCATTAAGGATTAGGAAAGGGCATGGGCCATTACTCTCCATGTCCCCAATCCCTAAAACACCCGATGCTGTAAGGAGGGCATTTGACGGCGGACTTGTTCGAGCCTAGTGGGCTTGATTTCTGCGATCGCAATTCCCGGTTTCTCCCCAGCATCTGCTAAAATTACACCCCAAGGGTCAATAATAACGGCGTGTCCGTGGGTTAGGCGGCGGCCGTAGTTATTACCTGTTTGGGCAGGAGCAATGACGTAGGCGGTATTTTCGATGGCTCTGGCTTGTAATAGTACTTGCCAGTGGTCTTTGCCTGTAAAGGCCGTAAAGGCGGCAGGAATAAAGATAACATCGGCTCCCTTCTCTGCCAAATGACGATACAGCTCAGGGAAGCGGACATCATAACAAATAGAAAGTCCTAAATTCCCAAGTTTTTCTGAGAAATATACAGGGGGTAGTTGCGTACCCGCTACAACCGTGCTTGATTCACGATAGGTGTTACCGTCGGGCACATCAACATCAAATAGGTGTACTTTGTAGTAACGGGAAAGTTCTTGACCGTTTGGGTCAATGAGTAGAGTTGTGTTATAAACTTTGCCTGTATTATCTACAGGAAGTGGAAAGCTGCCGCCTAAGATCGTAATTTGAAAGCGTTGAGCCATTTTTTTCAGAAATTTTTCACTTTCAAGAGCGATCGCATTTCCTTGTGCAAGTTTATCTTTTTCTTCTCCCATATAGGAAAAGTTTTCTGGCAAACCCACCAATTCAGCACCTTGACGCACGGCAAGCTCTATTAATTCTTCTGCCTGTGCCAAATTTTTCTGTAAATCGGGCACACTGGTCAATTGAATAGCGGCGGCTAAATAAGACTTCATAGATTCAACAACAAACAGTTGATTTATGGAAGATAGATTATCAAAATATATCGCTACTTCAACATCTATGGAACTTAATTAGAAATCCGTGCTTTTGGGTTTTCTGTTGGCGTCCCTAGCGGTAGAAATTGGTAGTACGGAAATTAAGAAGTTGTTTTTGAGGTAGAAAACTCCTAAAAATATTCGGAAATTGTATACAAATGTAAACAAGTTTGAGAGACTAGAAATTTCCACCTCTCAAACTTGTTGATAAAAATTAACCTAACGTTAGAACAACATTGATAACTTAAAAGGATTTTATTGCCGATTGAGTTTCAAAGATGCTTTTCCAAAGTGGAAGCTAATGTAGTTTTAGGCACAGCGCCTACCACCA
>NZ_JBGTFY010000225.1:0-3039 GCF_041747015.1 Nostoc sp. | reverse complement strand
TAGTTTTGGGGTTCACCCAAAGCACAAATAAGTTCAAAATTACTACACTGAGCCAAGGGGTGGGATTGACATTTTCGTCTTTATATGGTCAAAAACATAAAAAGCTATTGGAACCATGTTTTTTCAATTATTTACGAAAATCGTTCGATTTTGAATGAAAAATTGATATCTAGATAGAGCTTTAAGCTTTTTATCTGTATCAAGAGCTACAAAATTAGATGCGCTTACCCTGTCTGGATATATCTATCCCTAAGCTTTTTATTAATTACAGAACTCATGTAGAACATGAAGAATGAAGGATCTTTGAATATTAAAAACCGCAATTTTATATCTAAACAAGATTGATTAGTTTCTCCTCAATAATGAGACATAAAATAAAAACCTCTGCTAATCATTATTAGCAAAGGTTTCTTAACTTAGATTGGCAGAAGACTAATGAAAATTTTTCAGTAACATATACAATTTTTCACTAGGCTATGCCAAAAACAATTAGGAGTTAGATTCTTTTTGAGACTTGTTGGAAATTTTATCAACTAGCTTATTCCAAAAATTTCCTTCAGAGCTTTTTTCATTAACATCTTTATACACGTAAGTTTTTGCACTACCGTCCGAAATAACATCAACTAATTTTCTTTCATGCTTAGTAATGTCTGGAAATAATTTAGACATTATTCTTAATTCTCCAAATCCATTTAACTGCTTTACTTCTACCTATTATCCAATCTAATGCGTCACTATGCAATTTATAATCTTCCATTTTACTTAAATCTAATAAATTGACAAAATTTTTACTATTGAGCCAAGTCCAATCTTTAGGTATAAAGCTACTGTTGCTGTTAAAAAAAGAAGTTGTATCACCCAATCCAGTTACTACTAAACAGAAAAGTGTAATAATAAAAATAGCAGCTTGAGAAAGCTTAAATTTGCTAAGTAAATAGTCAACTTCATATTTCAAGTTTTTCTTTAAATACTGCAAATTTAGCTTTGACATAAGTTCAAACTTTTACATTAAAAGGCTGCTCATAAATTCTATCAATTTCAAAAACTAAAATAGTATGCTTATTTTCCCAAATCAACTTCCTAATAATAACATCTGCATAGGCAACCCAGTCATTATTAACTAGAGGAATAGGGACATCTACTGGAATAATTCTATAATCTTCTTTGATAGCTTGATACTGCTCTCCTATTTTTAGTTTTTCAGGATAGCCTTGAGATTGCTTAAGTTTTAAGATACTGTTGATTTCACAGGGCATTCCCATAATCATCCTTAGCCATCTTCATGGCTTACATACTTAAATATTTTTTGTTAAACATAGTTTAATACGATACCACTAATCAGCTTTAATAAGCTACCAAATTATTCAAAATCCTGGCAACTGTGGTTGTACTATTTTTATGAATAAAAGTCAGGTTTTGGCAATCTATCATTTAATGCCCAGTTACCGATGTCTTTGACTTTATAATCCACTGGGTCATGGAGAGTAAAAGTACGGAGATTGCGCCAGTAGCGGTCAAAGCCATATTTCGCACTTGTAGCGCGTGCGCCCATAACTTCAAAGATGCGGTTGGTGACATCTAAACCGACTCTAGTCGCTGCAACTTTGGCAGTAGTGATCGCTAGCGCACATTCCCCCCGTTGCTCGGCGCTGAGTGACCATTCTTTTTCCCAAGCCGCTTGTAGTAATTCTCCCGCTTGGTCAGTCAAGCTCTTAGCTGCTTGGAGGTCAACCCACATATTACCATAGTGTTGAATAATATACGGGTCTTGGGTGGCATCTTCTACACCTGATGTCAGCCAGGGTTTTGTACTGGTTTTAGTATAAATTTTAGCAGCCTCAAAAGCGCCTTGGGCAATTCCCAGGTAGATATTAGCAAGATTCAATTGAGTTAAACAGGCGCGGATAGTATCGAAAGGTTGACTTGATTTGTCTCTAATACCTAAAATTTCATGACTGTATACTAATACATTCTCAAAAGTAACACTACCACTGTCTGTTTGGCGTTGCCCCATATTATTCCAATCATCATGAACAGTAACGCCTTCTCTTTGGGTAGGAATTGCCAGAATGTTTAATCCACCAGTTGTTTGATTAGTGGCAGTGATCGGTAATATATCTGAGTCTTGAGAGCCTGAACAAAAACTTTTGATGCCATTGAGACGGAAATGATTATTTTCTGGTGTGAGAGTTGTTCTTTTATCCAGGGGATTGAGGGCATTGCACCAAAACCAATTATTATGGATGGTTTCTAAATAATATCGCTGTTTCTGTTCTACTGAACCAAAAATATGAGGAACAACCACACCTAAATGGTGGTAGGAGAAGATATGAGCAATGGAACTGTCAACTTTGGCAAACTCGCGGGTAACTTTGAGAGTAACGATCCAATTTTGCCCTAAACCACCGTATTCTTTGGGTATGATTAGTTTGAGTAAGTTGCTTTGGCGCAAGCGATCGCGTTCTTGTTTAGGTGTTCCGCCTTTCGTATCGCGGGCGATCGCAGTTTGGGCAAATTCCTCAGCTAAAGATTTAGCCAGAACAATGTAATCTTCAGATTCTCTGGTTTCAACTAATTGCATTTGTTGTCGCTTCTCTCACTTACAAAATGGCTGTGATTTTTGGCTTAATCAATTAATTGTTAAGAACAGGCTTCCAATATTTGTCCTTCTAGCTCATAGGTTTTGATGACGTTTGTCATTGTTATTTCTTCTGCTAACCTTCGTGCGGGACAATTCTAAAATTTGGGTTATAAAGATAAATCTACGGTAAATTTATCGACATATAGAATATACTCATATTTGCACAATCTATTTAATAAAGCAAGTTCCAATTAAATTAATTTTACAAAGTTATGTAATTTGATCAATAACTTTGCCCAAAGACTTGTTTTTAAAGACTATATAGGGCTTGCTGAATAAGTCTCCAGAGCGAATCTAGAAGCCACACAGCTTACAAAATAGTAGTTTCGTCGCTTAGTTTCCCAATTTGCCCGGCGCTCGCCGACGAAAGTGCAAGGTTTTTGAACCTCTGGATGCTA
>NZ_JBGTFY010000224.1:0-13244 GCF_041747015.1 Nostoc sp. | reverse complement strand
ATTAAGTGTGAAACAACCTAGTTATGTAAAAAAAATAACTAGTCCGACGCGTTAGTGAACTAGTTTTTAAAGAAATCCTCTTCTCATGCCATGAGTATTATTACTCATCCACAAATAGTAAAAACTGCAAAAGTATAGTATTCTACAGAAAAATACGACTATACCGCTCCAATTACAGTAAATAAAAAAAGGATTTTATTTCTGATCGTTACTTGGGTAACAATTATATTAACTACTATTTATTTAATTGCTACTAAGCGATCGCTAAATACCTCTATTTTGCCAGATTCAATTGATTTGAATAATTGGCAGCTAGTAAAAGTTAAATCTGAGAATGGTCAAAAACTTAATACTCCAACAGATATTAATGCAGCGATAGTGCGATCGGGAAAAGATTATAGCTATCTCAGAAATGACCAGCACCTAGAGTTACAGATGCGCTATCTCATGAATACTAGAGGCGAACCAAATCCTTTTTTAGAGCAGATAAATACAAATCTGGCTAAAGATAATCAGAAAAATATTAGATACGTAAAAGGAACTGGCTACTATCTGCTGTACAGCGATAGTAAACAAGCTTATCTGACAGCCTGTATCAATCCGCGTGGAGGTAGTACCGTTACCTCGGCTCAATTTATGCAAAATAGATATACTTATGACTTGACTTGGAGTCGTGTATTACCTTGGATTTTTGGTAAAGAAATTCTCAGGGATAACCGTTGTATCTGGACACAGTTATCTGTTCCGTTAAATGAAGTAGCCGATTCTAAAGTTTACCCAGTTTTAGAATCATTTTGGACTAATAATTACGCTACATGGCAATCTCTGTTTCTGAATGTAAATTAAAAAGTTGGTAACAACTTAGGAATTAGATTTCTTTTTTTCACATAACCTTAAATTGGGTGATATTTGAGGACTGGTGCTTGAGTTTTAAAAATTAGTAAGCTAACTAGGCGTACAAAAATATTTACAGTCATTGCAAGCGATCGCGGAGCGTCTTGTAGAGAAGCGATCGCAATGACATTGTATAATTGATTCTGTCCGATTACTTATTAATAATTATTAGTCTGAATTACACTATAAATTCTGATTTTCGGTCTTTGAAGTAGATTATGATAGCTATTTATTAACTTCAGCCTAATTAAATTTAAAAATAACTTACTAAAAAAATATTTATTTTATAAATTTATGTATATTTTCTAATATCTAATTATAGTTATTTTCTAAAGTTACGTATATTTCCTGATATCTAACTAGGGTCATTTTCTAAAGTTACGTATATTTCCTGATATCTAATTAATGTATTTTTAAATATAAATGAAGTTGCTATAGGACTCCGAGTTGATTTTTTAAATCAACGTGAAGAAGCCACTACCTTGATGAGTAAGATCCGAGTTTCTAATGGGTGTAAGCTACCATTTAAAGTTATCTATCAGTAAAAAGTAGTTAATTTTAAACACAGCAAAAACATATTTAAGTTAGATGTTGAAAACACTAAATCATCGCATCATTCATTTGTCTAAATATTATCCTCCAGACAGAGGCGGTATTGAAACACACGTTCAAACTCTGGCTCGAACTCAAGCTGCTTTGGGTGCAGAAGTTCATGTACTTTGTGTAAATGCTTTTGATAAGTACGGACGTTTGTCTACTAAAACTCAGACCGTTAATGAAGTAGATTGTGATGTGAAAATTACACGTCTCGGTCGCTCTTTCTCATTTGCACGATTTGATTTCTGCCCTGAAATTTTTAGCACCCTCTGCCGATTGCTTGATGAACCGAATACCTTAGTTCATCTTCATACTCCTAATCCAACAATGCTTATAGCTTTAAGTATGCTACCGAGGCGTTTACCTTTGGTAATTACGCACCATAGCGATATTATTAAGCAAAAAATTTTAAAGTATGGATTACGGCCTTTTGAATATTTAGTTTACAGTCAAACATCAAGAGTCTTGACCACTAGTCATCAGTATATTCAAGGTTCAAAGTTCTTACATTTTTATCAAGACAAATTGAGTATTCTTCCTCTTGGGATAGACTTTTCAAATTATATTAAACCTAATACAATAGCAGTTGATTTTAAGAATTATTTAAAAGAAAAATATGGAGAAACAATTTGGCTAGTAGTTGGAAGACTTGTTTATTATAAAGCACTGCATATAGCAATTGAAGCTTTAACTTTGGTGTCAGGAACACTGATTATAGTTGGCGTTGGGCCTCTAGAACAAAAATTGAAAACTCTAGCAAAAAAGCTAGGAGTAGATAACCGTATTGTCTGGTTAGGTCATATAAATGAGCATGAGCTTGTAGGTGCTTATCATGCTGCTACATCTCTTTGGTTTCCTTCTAATGTACGTAGTGAGGGATTTGGTCTAGTTCAAGTTGAAGCTATGGCAAGTGGTTGTCCTGTAATTAATGCCAATATTCCTTGTAGTGGTGTTCCTTGGGTTAGCCGACATGAACAAGAAGGACTGACTGTACCAATTAATGATTCGGTTGCTTTAGCTCAAGCAGCAAAACGTCTGCTTTATGAACCTGCTTTGCATCATCGGTTGGCAACGGCAAGCCGCAAACGATCTGAGTATTTTAATCACATAACTATGGCTAAACAAAGTTTTGAATTCTATAAAAAAGTTTTGAGTCAAGAGTGGAACTATACGGGTATACCAAAACCAGTCAATTTGTTATGAAACTTTTGCATATTTATGCGGGAAACTTATTTGGCGGGATAGAAACACTATTGGTAACTCTGGAAAAAGAGCGAAATTTGTGTATGCAGATGCAGCCTCATTTCGCTTTATGCTTTGAGGGTCGATTAGCAAATGAATTGCGAAGCTTGGATGCAAATGTTCATCTACTTGGTAATGTGCGGATTAGTCGGCCTTGGACGATATGGAAAGCTAGATTGCAACTCCAGCAATTATTGAGGCGAGAACAATTTGATGTTGTGATTTGTCATTCTTGCTGGCCACAAGCGATTTTTGGGCCAGTTATCAGGTCTAACCATTTACCACTTATCTTTTGGTGTCATGATGTGCCGAATGGTAAGCATCCTTTAGAGCGTTGGGCTAAAAGGGTTATACCAGACTTGGTAATTGCTAATAGTCTTTATACCCAGGCTGCTGTGCCAAAACTCTATCCTAAAGTTAATAGCAATACTCTTTATTTGCCAGTAGCCTATGCTGATATTGGTAATGATTCTTCAATTCGCCACGCTGTGAGAGCCGAACTCAACACGCCAGATGATGCAATAGTAATTATTCAGGCATCTCGTTTAGAGAGGTGGAAGGGGCAAAGTATGCTACTCTCCACTTTAGCACAATTGCGCGATTTATCAGGTTGGAACTGCTGGATAGTTGGAGGAGTGCAACGCCCTCATGAAGCTCAATATCTGCAAGAACTGGAGGTGCAAGCACAACAACTCGGTATTGATGATCGCGTGCTATTTTTAGGACAACGCAATGATGTACCCCGTTTGTTGGCTGCTGCTGACATTCACTGTCAACCTAATACTGGTGCAGAACCATTTGGAATTGCTTTTGTAGAAGCACTTTATGCAGGCTTACCGATAGTGACAACAGCCATAGGGGGAGCGGTAGAAATTGTTGATGATTCCTGTGGACGTTTGGTTGCAGCCAATAATATTGATGCTTTGAGTCAGGTTTTAAGAATACTGATTTCTAATCCTAGTGAAAGAGTATCTCTAGCATCTGGAGGCAAAGCACGGGCTGAATATCTTTGTAATCCGCAAAGGCAAATAACTCAACTTTACAATCTTCTATCTACTTTGCAGAAAGCGGAAGTCATTGTTTGATAGTATCAACCGCATACTAATTTAATTGGATTTCCGTTTTAGAGCATTTTTACCAGAGTATGTTGAAGTAAATTTTATGAATTTAAGCAGATGGAAGAAAGCAATATTACATATTGGTCGCATTACTGAAATTTGGAAGGCTATCATATTTACAAAATCGTGGTGGGGGTTGACTCGTAGATATCTTCAACTGGGCAATATTGAATATCCATTAATTACTATGAGGCTGTAGCATGATTTTATCTGATGAAAAAAAACAAACAATATCAATGGATGTGGAAAACAGGGCATTACAAAGCCTGGGTGGCAGTAGTGAACCTGTTTACCAAATGGTAGCTATAACAGTGAAGAAATTACATCCCGGATGTGGTGTATTAGTAGATGTTGGTTGTGGTAACGGCAAGCTCTGGTCATTTGTGAGCGATCGCTTCGACTATTATGTTGGTGTAGATGCTGTACGTTATGCTGATTTACCGATACATACAGAATTTATTCCTTTTAATTTGGATGTCGGTAAAGCACCTTTGCCAGATGACTGTGCTGATGTAGTCTGTGCGGTTGAAATTATTGAACACTTAGAAAACCCACGGGCTTTTATCCGCGAATTGGTCAGGTTAACCAAGCCAGGAGGATTGGTGATTGTCACTACTCCCAATCAGTTAAGCTTGCTCAGTAAGTTGACTTTAATACTAAAAAATCAGTTCAACGCTTTTCAGGAAGCGCCTGGTCTTTATCCAACGCACATAACCGCATTGTTGGAAATCGATTTAATCCGCATATTTACGGAGTGCAGTTTAACTAAACTTCAAATAGAATATAGCCGTCGTGGTCGTATGCCCTTTACACCGTGGCACTGGCCTAAAAGTTTAAGTATTCACGGAGGCGCATTCAGCGATAATATTCTTTGCGTAGGGCAAAAACTGAAGATTTACAAGTAATTTGTATACCAAGTAAAGATATTTTGTATGAGAACAAATTATAGAAAAAAATGGCTACGTGATTTTTTAGTCCGGTCGGACTATTGGCGTTATTTACTATGGAGGTTATCTTGTAGAAGTCAGCAAATTACATTAAAGTTACAAAATAAGAAGAAAATCGTAATCCGTCCTTTACCTACAACTGACTTAGCAACAGCTTATGAAATATTTGTAGATGAAGCTTATCAAAAGCCGATGCAAGTTCCAGAAATTTTACCGTCATTGATTGTTGATATTGGTGCTAACGTTGGCTATTCTATTATTGACTTTAACTACAAATATCCAAATGCTAATTTGGTTGCATTTGAGCCACATCCAGCACATTTGCTGATGATCCATCGGCATTTAGAAATTAATTCATTGTTAAATAAAGTTCAAGTTGTAGAAGAGGCTGTTTCTAATTGCAACTCTGAAATGTTTCTAACAAATCAAGAGAACGAATCTAAAGTTGTAGGAATCAATGAAAAAGATTACTTACCAATAAAGGTTTGTGATTTTTTTACATGGATTGGAACGAAAACAATTGATTTGCTCAAAATGGATATTGAAGGTTCTGAATATGCGATTCTAAATGATAAACGTTTTGAAACAATTAATATTTATACTATTGTTTTGGAATGGCATAATACAGAAGAAATTCCTAATGGTCATCAATGGTGTTCAGATCGGTTAACTGCTCTAGGTTATAAAGTTACAGATGGTAAACTTAAGTATGTTAATGCAGGAATTATCTGGGCATGGAAGAACTAAATAGACAGACACTATTAAATATCGATTTTTGTAAATAGGTTTAAAAATTAGAAAAATAAAAGCTTTTACGACATTTTCATGAATTTGTGACTTAAGTATATTTTGTTAAACCAGAAAAACTTGACTTGCAATTAAGAATTTCAAAACTAACTAATTAACTAAAACTTAAATTCTTAGTTTTAATCTGAGATAGCTTTTTAACAAAATGACAATTCAAAAATTATATTTCATAAATTCCACCTTTCCTCCGCAAATATCGGGAGTTGGCGATCATACTGCCCATCTGGCATCAGAGTTAGCAAAAATACTTGAAATTAAGGTTTTAGTGGCATTTGGGGAAGTAGACACTTTTCCACAATTCAAAGTAGAACAGATATTTAGCTATGTGAAACCTCAGAGTTTTTTTTCAATAATTAATTTTATTCTTTCAGATAAACCTGATTGGGTTATCCTTCAATATGACCCGTTTAGTTATGGCACAACTTATGGTTTAAATCCATATATACCTCTGGCAATAAACATACTCAAGCGGCTATGTCCGCAAGTTAGAATAGGAGTTATTGTACATGAGTCGTTTATACAAGTTCGTAACTGGAAAACAGCAGCATTATCGAAATGTTTAAACATCCAATTGTGGCTACTTAGCTGTCCTGCGGATGCGATTTTTACTGTTATAGAACCTTGGGTTCCTATACTTACTAGTTGGTTTCCAAATAAAATTATTCAACATCTGCCAGTAAGTTCCAATATTCCCCAAATATCTGTATATAGAAATGAAGTTCGTGAGACCTTAGGTATCTCACCGCAAACAATAGTTCTTGGGCTGTTTGGACGTATTCAAAGAGTATATAGTTTCGAGATGATTATCAAGGCTGTAAATCAAACTATTGAAGCTGGGTTTGATGTTGTAGTTTTGTATATTGGCCTCGATCCATCTGGAGCCAAAACTTATCTAAGCAATCTCCCTCTTCTAGCTGACGGTCCATTATCGCCTGAAGAAGTTTCGCGTCGCTTTAACGCAATGGATATTTATCTAGTGCCAATTGACGAAGGAGTATCAACAAGACGTACCTCTCTTATGACTGGTCTTCAGCATGGAATACCAACTGTGACCACATTTGGTCCAGCTACAGATAATATGCTGATGCGGGAGCATGGAAAAGCACTTTTTTTAGCCGATGTCAAAGCACCTGATGATTTTGCTAAAGCAGTGTTAGAGTTAGCGTCAAATCCTTTACAGCGAAAATTGCTTTCTGATGGGGCAAAAGAATTATTTTCTCGTGAGTTTGCCTGGTGTCACATCAGTTCAAAGTTGTTGACTACACTGGAATCTTTTTAAATAGAAAGAGACATTTAATGACTTTCAAAACAACACAGTCTTTATTCAATTCCATTCCCATAGCAGCACAACTAAACTGGACATGGGCACACACTTTTATCCTGTTACAATTTAGCCTTCAAATATTATTACTGTTCCCAGAAATCGGTGTTTTCCGTGTGCCGATGCGGATTGCCTCCTTTGCCTTGGGTCTGTTTTTATTAGCACGGCTACGCCCAAAAGGTTCTCAACATCCTGCTACTAATCCAGCAATTGTAGTATTAGGAATCATGCTGTTAGAGCTGTGCCTACACCCCCACATTAATTCAATGACGGCAGGGGTGGCTCAATGTGCTATGTATCTTGCTATTCTCAGTCCTCTGTTTTGGGTCAGAAATTTAAAAATTACACAGATTGGTTTTCAAAGCTTAATGTTTTTGATGTGGAGCTTTCATACCCTGAGTGCCAGTGTTGGAGTTTTACAGGTATATTTTCCTGGGAAATTTCAATTATCACTATCTACAACTATTCAGAACAGTACTTATGGAGGAGATAACTTATTAATTACTTTAGCTAATGGCCAACAGGTCTACAGACCAATGGGCTTAACTGATATACCTGGAGGAGCAGCAATAGCAGGTTTTTATGCTTTTTTATTCGGTGTGGCGATCGCACTCAAATACAAAAACCCAATTTTACGGATTGTCGGCATAGGTAGCGCTGCCATTGGTCTATTTTGCATTTACCTAACTCAAGTTCGTTCTGTTTTGGTATTAGCTGCTGTTTCTATGGTCTTTTTAGCAGTGGTGTTGGTAAGGACGGGTCAAATTGCGCGTTTAACGGCGATGGTTTCAGGTGTGACAGCCCTATTTGTAGCCACATTTTGGTGGGCGATCGCAATTGGCGGGAATTCAACTTTGCAAAGGTTTTCTAGCTTGTTTGTTAGTTCTCCTGAAAAGGTTTACTATCAAAATCGGGGTATTTTTTTGCAGAATACTATTGAAACGCTGCTACCTCAGTATCCTTTGGGGGCAGGTTTAGGGCGTTGGGGAATAATAAACAGTTATTTTGGCGATAATACTGACCTAGTGTCCCAACCGCTTTGGGCAGAAATCCAGTGGACAGGATGGCTGCTTGATGGGGGAGTCCCACTAATATTTGCTTATGTTGCTGCACTTTATTTAGCATGTCAGACTGCTTGGAAAATTGCTATCAATCGCCAATTAGGTGACTTTGCACTCTGGGGCGGGTTGATTTTTGCTTACGACATTGGGGCTATGGCAATTACTTTTAACTATCCTCTGTTTATGAGTCAGGGTGGAATGGAGTTTTGGTTATTAAATGCCGTGTTGTTTGCGGCTGCTAGCAATAGCAAAATTGTGGATAACAAATTATTAAAAACTGTTCGGCTATAAATTATTAGTGCCGATATAGCGTTTATTAATCACATGAGGTACATCATAGCCCCCTCCTCGCTTGCGGGGAGGGGGTTGGGGGTGGGGTTCTTGTACCTCACTCAACTGAGAACCGCCATAACATATTGATGCCTTTATGAAGTCTTATCTGCTGGTAACAGGTGATTTTGTCAGAACGGGTGGGATGGACAGAGCTAATTTTGCTTTGGCTGACTACCTAGCAAGACAAGGGCAACAGGTACATCTAGTAGCTCATCGAGTAGCGAGTGAGTTGTTAGCTTATCCCAATGTTAAATTTCATCAGGTGCCAAAAGTAGCCCAGTCTTATCTACTTAGCAATCCTTTGCTCAATTGGGTAGGACGCTTTCAAGCGCATCGTCTTGCTGTGGATGGGGCTAGGGTGCTGGTTAATGGAGGTAACTGCCAATGGGGAGATGTTAATTGGGTGCATTACGTTCATGCAGCTTATCAACCTGAGTATCAAGTAGGGTTACTGCGTCAGTTCAAGGGGTCGGTTTCTCGTCGAATGTTTCTAACCGCAGAACAACTTGCCCTAAAATCAGCGCGGATAATTTTGGTCAATTCAGATAGAACAAAACAACATTTGATCGAGAAATTAAGCATTCCCCAGCAGCGGCTTTATAGAATCTACTATGGCATTGACCCGCAAATCTTTTATCCAGCAACCCCTCAACAACGAACTGAATTGCGTTATCAGTTAGGGTGGCCGCAAGACAAACCGATTGTAGTATTTATTGGTGCTTTAGGCGATCGCCGCAAAGGATTCGATACACTTTTTGCAGCTTGGCAACAGTTGTGTGCATCCCCAGACTGGGATGCTAACTTGGTAGTGATTGGGGTTGGTGCAGAACTAGCACTATGGCAACGTCGTGCAGAAATAGCAGGTATTTCCAGCATTCAGTTCTTAGGTTTTCGTTCTGATGTCCCAGATTTGTTGCGGGCGGCAGATTGCTTGGTTGCTCCGACTCGCTATGAAGCTTATGGTTTAGGAGTACATGAAGCCTTATGTTGTGGCTTACCAGCTATAGTTAGTGCTAATTCTGGGGTGGCCGAACGCTATCCGCACCAGCTAAGTAACTTGTTATTGACTGACCCCGAAGATGCGGTAGATTTAGAGGCAAGACTTCGCCAATGGCGCAAAGATACCTACCACTATAACAAGATGGTAAAGTCCCTTTCAGAAAAGTTGCGAGACTATACTTGGGACGATATGGCAAAGAGCATTTTGGAAAAATTTGAGCAGGATGTAAAGTTATGAAATTTGCACAAAGATTCTTAAAACTCTGTCCATAATCATTATCACTATAAAAAAGCTAGAACAATAATGGAAGAGTAAATTCTATATCTTGCTCAAACATTGCACAAGGGTAAAAGCTGGCAAGCTACTTTTCAAAGAATTGGTCAAGATGCCAGTCGAGTAAATTTGCTAGAGTGAATACACCAGGATTTTTCAGTCAAATCTCTGAATTACGCCAGCAGACGAGGCTACCCATGCTTACAAGTACGCTACTTCTCTCGAATCAACTTCCCACCCTCCAATATTCCTCTACACTAGAGCGTTTCGATGAAACCTGGGAAGCCCCCCTGGCTACCCTCTTGGGACTAGGACGCGCCGCTGGTGCTGACTTCATCGAATTATTTTTAGAACGTCGCAACTATATTAGTTGTCTTGCAGAAGATGACTCCATCACTAGTATTTCACCCAGTCTATCTACAGGCGCGGGAGTCAGAGTGTTTCGCGGTAAAGCCGACTGCTACGTTAGCACCAATGACCTTTCATTTTCCGGTTTGAAAGCAGCCTTAGAAAAAGGTCTTTCTATCCTGGGATTGCAACTACCCACTCCTAAAGCTTTCATCCCAGAAATCAACCTGGAATTACTGAGAGATTACGCTACCAAAAGAGGCAAAGATTCATGGCTACCAGTGTGTAGCTCCATCCGAGAAATGGGAGAACTCCTTCTTGATGGTACTGCCCACCTGAAGCAAAAAGCTAGCCACATCCAATCGCGCCGCGCTACTTATTTCCGGGATTGGCAAGAAATTTTAATCGCTGCCAGTGATGGGACTTTTGCCCGTGACATTCGTCTCACCCAATCAGTAGGATTTAACCTTTTATGTGCTGATGGTGCTAATCGTACCTCAATTGGCGATCGCGCTGGTAACACTAGCGATGCCAACTTCTTAAGAACCTGGGATTCTCAACAAGCCGCCGAGAAAATAGCAGAATCTGCTGGAAAAATGCTCTACGCAGATTACGTGGAATCAGGTACTTACCCCATCATTATGGCCAATCACTTTGGTGGCGTAATCTTCCATGAAGCCTGTGGACACCTGCTAGAAACCACTCAAATTGAACGCAATACCTCTCCCTTTGCTGACAAAAAAGGCGAAAAAATTGCCCACGAAAGTTTGACAGCCTGGGATGAAGGACGCTCTGAAAATGCCTTCGGCACTATTGACATGGATGATGAAGGTATGCCTGCTCAAAGAACCTTATTAATTGAAAAAGGCGTTCTCAAAAACTTCTTAGCAGATAGAACCGGTTCTTTACGCACCGGACACCCTAGAACTGGAAGTGGACGCCGCCAAAACTATACCTTTGCCGCTGCTAGCCGGATGCGTAATACTTATATTGATTCTGGCGAATACACCATTGATGAATTATTTGCCTCTATTGATAAAGGTATTTACTGTAAAAAGATGGGTGGTGGTAGCGTTGGTGCTACAGGTCAATTTAACTTTAGTGTTGATGAAGCTTATTTGATTGAAAATGGCCAAATCACCAAACCGTTAAAGGGCGCAATTCTTATCGGTGAAGCCAAGGAAATTATGAATAAAATTTCTATGTGTTCTCAGGATTTGGAAATTGCACCAGGTTTTTGTGGCTCGGTGAGTGGGAGTATTTACACCACAGTAGGACAACCCCATATCAAGGTTGATTCTATTACCGTAGGTGGACGATAACCTCGTCAAATTGTCTACTCGTTCCCAGGTTCTACCTGGAAACGCCTTCTTTGTGGCTCTGCCACTTATTTTATCTAAGAGTCAGAAGCACTCCAATATTACACTCCCAGGCTGAACCAGGGAGCAAGAAAATCCCAAATCCAAAATTGACTATGCCGAATATCAATGAAATTGCAAATTCTGCCAAGGACAATGCTAATAAGCTTGGTATTAAGAAATTTGACATTTATGGCTCAACAGTAGATGATACCAGCGTGCAAGTAGACCAAGGTGAGCCAAAACAAGTCAAAGCCTCAAATCGCTCTGGTGTTACTGTTCGTGTATGGAACGAAGATAATACAATGGGTGTCACCAGCACCACAGATGTAGATGCGAAGGGACTGGAATTAGCTTTGAAAACTGCCTATGAAGCAAGTTTCTTTGGGGTTAAGGAAAATGTTCCTGATTTTAGTCCAGAAGCTACTGTTCCTATTGCAAATAAACCTCAGGATAAGGCATCCCAAGCACCCATTGCTGAACTCATAGAAAGATTGTTGATAGCTGAAAAAGAATTATTGGCAGCTCATCCAGCAATTAAAGGTGTACCTTACAATGGATTATCGCAAAGAGATATTGACAGGTTTTATCTAAATAGCGACGGTGCAGTGAGAACTGAATCTCACTCTTTAGCATCAGTTTACCTTTACAGCAAAACTGAGGAAGAAGGAAAAAAACCTCGCGGTGCAAGCGCTTTTAGAATTAACCAAAGTTTAAATAAACTAGACATCAATGGTTGCATCAAAGAAACCGCCGATAAAACTATCAGCCACTTGAATTATGAAAAAATCAAAACTGGGAAATATCGAGTTGTTTTCTCAGCGGAAGCTTTCTTAAGTCTGTTGGGTAGTTTTTCTAACTTGTTCAATGCCCAAAGTATTTTGGACAATCAAAGCCTATCTACTGCTGATGATTTAGGGAAGCAAATTGCTTCCTCTTTGCTATCAGTTTTTGATGATGCACTGCACCCAGCTAACGTTGGTGCAGAAACTTTTGATGGTGAAGGAACTCCCACCCGTCAGATTTCGCTGATTGAAAATGGTGTTTTAACAAGCTTTCTCCACAGCGCAGGCACTGCTAAAAGGTTAAATACCCAGCCAACAGGTAATGCCAGTATTGGGGCAAAAGTCAGCGTTAGTCCCAATTTTTATCACGTTTTTACAACAGCAACTCCTGAGGAAGAGTTGAGCTTAGACACTGCTGAAAATGTGATTTTTATCGATGATTTACAAGCTCTCCATGCAGGAGTTAAATCCTTGCAAGGTTCGTTTTCTTTGCCGTTTGATGGTTGGTTAGTTAATAAGGGTGTCAAAACGAGTATTGAGTCAGCAACAGTTGCTGGCGATTTCTTAGAACTCTTAAAATCAATTATTTATGTAGAAAAAGAGGTGGAGTTAACGCCAGGGGGAGTTTGCCCGAAAATCTGGGTTAATGAATTGTCGATTACCGGGGAATAAAACTTAGGAATTGCAGAGTTAGGAGTTGAATATAACTCTTAACTCATCCTTTTGAAATTATGACTTTCCATTAGTATTCATCACCAACGCTAATGGCAGTTATATAGGAAGTACTCTCGGAATTCAACAAAGCCATTTGCCAAAAATATAAGCTTTTGGTTGTATTAAGCTTCTTGAGAAAGAATCAAATTCAATATATTCAACTCATTAGAACTTAAAATATATTTGCCTGTAAAAATTTTTTGCCTAACTTCTTCCAGGCTATAACTTCTAAAAACAACAAAAGGAAAATCTTGATATTTGTGACCAATAGGTAGAATATTACCAACAGGATATAGCAAGCGGATATATATAGGGCTTGCTGAATAAGTCTCCAGAGCGAATCTAGAAGCCACACAGCTTACAAAATAGTAGTTTCGTCGCTTAGTTTCCCAATTTGCCCGGCGCTCGCCGACGAAAGTGCAAGGTTTTTGAACCTCTGGATGCTA
>NZ_JBGTFY010000223.1:0-10849 GCF_041747015.1 Nostoc sp. | reverse complement strand
GAACTGAAGTTCCTTGTTAATAGCACAAGTCATCTGAAGATGACTAAATACCTCCAAAAATCTTTAGTCTACTTCAGTAGACTTTAGCTGAAAGCCAAAGAACTTTAGTTCCAGGTGGGTGATGAAGCCAACAGTTAAGCTATTCCTAGCTTAAGTTGACACCAATGATCATTGCTAAACCCTTACAACGGATATCTATTTACCATCAAAGTAATAATTAATCAAAGCCGGAAACAACCTATTTTGGCAAAATCATACGATAATTAATTTGTACAGTGCTTAAGTCCTAAGTTACTGCATAACGTCGGGTAAGTTATTTTTTCCAGGTTGATGCAACTAAGGTGCAAGTCGATACAACTAAGATGCAGGTTGATACAACTAAGATGCGAGTTGATACAACTAAGATGCAGGTTGATACAACTAAGATGCAAGTCGATGCAACTAAGGTGCAAGTCGATACAACTAAGATGCGAGTCGATACAACTAAGGTGCAGGTTGATGCAACTAAGATGCTCATGTAGAGACGCGATAAATCGTTTCTCTACAAAGAATGTACTCGTCAATTTTCCTTCATAGACTACTATTTCCGACTTGTGTTTACACCGTAGCCCTTTGGGAGAAGTACGTGGCGCGGGAATTTCATTCGTTAGGGCTTAAGTTGACTTCAGTTTTTTAGTGCTTTGCTGCAAGATATAAGTTACAAAAAGTAAAATATATATAGACATAGTTCAAATTTACCAATTGCCAGCAAAGGAATGAAGCCACCTAACCTCGATTCGGAAACCATTAATCGCATTATTGAAATGGCATGGGAAGATAGAACAACTTTTGATGCTATTGAGGCTCAGTTTGGGCTGCTTGAGAAACAGGTAATTGCTTTAATGAGGCGACAAATGAAGGAATCCAGTTTTCAGATGTGGCGAGAGCGAGTCACCAAACGCAAGACAAAGCATTTGTATAAGCGAGAATTTATTGCAGGTAAGTTTAAATCGCCCAATCAAAAAACGTAAAATTGTGATGACAACACATCTCTATATAGTACGCATACCAGGGAGTTGAGGCGATCGCCACGTTTCAGCATTCCTGACTTGATTAAATAATGTCGAAAATATCATAATTGTGGAAAATAATAAAGTAAGTCGAGTATCACAAGACTCACTTGATTTCCTTATTTCCTCTAGGCTAATATGACTCATCCTTTCCTTGAACGTCTGCGTAGTCCAGATAGCCCAGTCCTCGTTTTCGACGGGGCGATGGGAACCAGCCTCCAAACCCAAAACCTCACCGCTGAAGACTTCGGCGGCGCGCAGTATGAAGGTTGTAACGAATACTTAGTCCACACGAAACCCGAAGCTGTCGCTAAGGTTCACCGAGATTTTCTCGCAGCTGGTGCTGATGTCATTGAAACTGATACCTTTGGCAGTGCCTCCATTGTGCTCGCAGAATATGATTTGGCAGACCAAGCCTACTACCTCACCAAGACAGCCGCAGAATTGGCGAAGCGTGTCGCTGCGGAATTTTCCACGCCAGAAAAACCCCGGTTTGTCGCTGGTTCTATCGGCCCCACAACCAAACTACCCACCTTAGGGCATATTGACTTTGACACCATGAAAGCTACTTTTGCCGAACAAGCAGAAGCGCTGTGGGATGGTGGTGTGGATTTATTTCTGGTGGAAACTTGCCAAGATGTGCTGCAAATCAAAGCGGCGCTGAATGGAATTGAAGAAGTTTTTGCTAAAAAAGGCGATCGCCGTCCGTTGATGGTATCTGTGACAATGGAAAGCATGGGCACAATGTTGGTAGGTTCAGAAATCAGCGCTGTGCTGACAATTTTGGC
Source organism: Nostoc sp. (assembly GCF_041747015.1). Classification (GTDB taxonomy): domain Bacteria; phylum Cyanobacteriota; class Cyanobacteriia; order Cyanobacteriales; family Nostocaceae; genus Nostoc. Next base: position 9,012 of record NZ_JBGTFY010000223.1, on the reverse strand, counting down.
ACCTTATCCCATAGACATTCTCGGTCTAAACTGTGCCACCGGACCAGACTTGATGAAACCACATATCAAGTATTTGGCTGAACATTCACCTTTCATTGTTTCCTGTATTCCCAACGCGGGTTTGCCTGAAAACGTTGGCGGTCAAGCGCACTACCGCCTGACACCATTGGAATTACGGATGGCGCTGATGCATTTTGTTGAAGATTTGGGTGTCCAAGTGATTGGGGGTTGCTGTGGGACTCGTCCAGAACACATTCAACAATTGGCAGAAGTTGCCAAAGACCTAAAGCCAAAAGTTAGACAGCCTAGTTTAGAACCGGCAGCAGCATCAATTTACACCACTCAGCCCTACGACCAAGATAATTCTTTCTTGATTGTCGGCGAACGTCTCAATGCTAGTGGTTCCAAGAAGTGCCGCGATTTGCTGAATGCAGAAGATTGGGATGGACTCGTTTCGATGGCAAAGGCGCAGGTAAAAGAAGGCGCACACATCCTTGATGTCAACGTCGATTATGTCGGACGTGATGGTGTGCGGGATATGCACGAATTAATTTCGCGCATCGTCAATAATGTGACATTGCCTTTAATGCTTGACTCCACGGAATGGGAAAAGATGGAGGCGGGTTTAAAAGTTGCCGGTGGTAAGTGCTTGCTAAACTCCACTAACTACGAAGACGGAGAAGCCCGTTTTTTGAAAGTGTTGGAATTGGCGAAAAAGTACGGAGCAGGTGTAATCATTGGTACTATCGATGAAGATGGGATGGCGCGGACAGCAGACAAAAAGTTTCAAATTGCTCAACGTGCTTACCGTCAAGCTGTAGAATATGGTTTACCTCCTACAGAAATATTCTTTGATACTCTAGCTTTACCAATTTCCACTGGCATTGAAGAAGACCGAGAAAACGGTAAAGCCACAATTGAATCCATTCGGCGCATTCGTGAAGAATTACCTGGAAGTCATGTAATTTTGGGTGTTTCCAATATTTCCTTTGGTTTGAATCCAGCGTCGCGCATGGTACTGAACTCAGTGTTTCTGCACGAGGCGACAACGGCAGGAATGGATGCAGCCATTGTCAGTGCTAACAAAATTTTACCACTGTCTAAAATTGAAGAACGTCATCAAGAAATCTGTCGCCAACTGATTTATGACGATCGCAAGTTTGATGGTAACATTTGCGTTTACGATCCCTTGGCAGAGCTTACCACAGCCTTTGCTGGGGTGACGACAAAACGCGATCGCTCTTTAGATGAAAGTCTCCCCATCCCAGAACGTCTCAAGCGCCATATCATCGACGGCGAACGCATTGGCTTAGAAGAACATTTGAAAAAAGCCCTAGAAGAATATCCCCCCTTGCAAATTATCAACACCTTTTTGCTAGATGGCATGAAAGTTGTCGGGGAATTATTCGGTTCGGGACAAATGCAGTTACCCTTCGTCTTGCAATCTGCGGAAACCATGAAGGCGGCGGTGGCGTATCTAGAACCGTTCATGGAAAAATCTGAATCCGGCAACAACGCCAAAGGAACCTTTATCATTGCCACAGTCAAAGGCGATGTCCACGACATTGGTAAAAACTTGGTGGATATTATTTTATCCAACAACGGCTACAAAGTGATTAACCTGGGAATTAAGCAGCCAGTGGAAAACATCATCAACGCTTACGAACAGCACAAAGCTGATTGTATTGCGATGAGTGGTTTGCTGGTGAAATCCACCGCCTTCATGAAAGAGAATTTAGAGATATTCAACGAAAAGGGAATTAGTGTACCCGTGATTTTAGGTGGTGCGGCGCTGACTCCCAAGTTTGTGCATGAAGATTGCCAAAAAACCTACAAGGGTAAAGTAGTTTATGGCAAAGATGCCTTTTCTGACTTGCACTTCATGGATAAATTAATGCCAGCAAAAACTGCTGGTAACTGGGATGATTTGCAGGGATTTTTGGATGAATTTGCCGAAACTGCTGAAGTTTCGACAAATGGTCATAAAGAACCAAAAGCTACAATTGCTAAGAAAACATCTGCTGAACTAAAAGAAGTAGATACAAAACGTTCTGATGCTGTGGCGATAGATATTGAACGCCCGACACCGCCTTTCTGGGGAACACAGTTGTTGCAGCCTAGTGATATTCCCATTGAGGAAATCTTCTGGCACTTAGATTTACAAGCTTTGATTGCTGGACAGTGGCAATTCCGCAAACCAAAGGAGCAATCTAAGGAAGAATATCAGGCTTTCTTAGCTGAGAAAGTTTACCCAGTTTTAGAAACTTGGAAAAAGCGGATTATAGAGGAGAATCTGTTGCATCCCCAGGTGATTTATGGCTATTTCCCTTGTCAATCTGAGGGGAATTCTGTACACATATATAACTCAGAAAACCAATCACAGCAGGTTGCAACTTTCGAGTTTCCCAGACAAAAGTCATCGAGGCGACTGTGCATTGCAGATTTCTTTGCACCGAAGGAGTCGGGAATTATTGATGTGTTCCCGATGCAGGCGGTGACTGTCGGAGAGATTGCAACAGAGTTCGCTCAAAAGCTGTTTGCTAATAATCAATACACTGACTATCTGTATTTCCACGGTATGGCGGTACAGGTAGCAGAGGCTGTGGCTGAGTGGACACACGCCAGAATTCGCCGGGAGTTAGGTTTTGCTGCTGACGAACCGGATAATATTCGGAATATCTTAGCACAGCGCTATCGTGGCTCACGCTATAGTTTTGGGTATCCGGCTTGCCCGAATATTCAAGATCAGTATAAGCAATTGGAGTTATTACAGACTGACAGGATTAACTTGTATATGGATGAAAGTGAACAACTTTATCCAGAACAGTCTACCACTGCCATTATTACTTACCACCCAGTAGCAAAATACTTCAGCGCTTAATCTATATCTCCTCTCCTTTTGGTTTTATCGGGTGGGTTAGGCTTACCTAACTCACCCTATTTAATCTCAGAAGTTGTTTATCCGATACTCAGCGAAGATAAATTTGGCGTTGCATAGCTGCGGGATGATTTTTCTCACGCAGAGGAGCCAGTGCGTTGGGCGGGTTCCCCGACTTGAAGCACCTGGCGTCGCGCAGAGACGCAGAGAGGCAGAGAGGATATGGAGTTTTAGATTTCAATACATAACGTTTCATCCCTTGATTCAGCAAAGATAAATTTAATTTCCTGATATTTTTAGAGTTAGCTTGAAGTAACAAATAATCAGAAAGTGTCTGAATTATTGTTTTAATAGACTTGCAAGTTATGAAAAAAGTTATCATTGATCGATACCGGACTTATGGACTAATTGGGTTAATATCCTTAACCGCCGTATTAAGTACAAATACATCTGCCCTAACACAGTTAGCAAGGGATGCCCCAATTGGGCAAACTTCCATCCCTGCTTCTAACTTGATTTGGCCGACTCAAGGGTTTATTTCTCAAGGCTTTCGCAAATATCAACATGAAGGAATTGATATTGCCGGGGCATCTGGAACTCCTATTGTTGCTGCTGCACCCGGTATAGTTGTAAAAGCAGGTTGGGATGATTGGGGATTAGGCAATGCCTTAACTATTAAACATCTCGACGGCAGTATCACTGTTTATGGTCACAATCGCCGTTTATTGGTGAGCAAGGGTCAACAGGTCATTCAAGGTCAAATTATTGCCGAGATGGGATCTACAGGCAATAGCACAGCACCTCATCTACATTTTGAAATTCATCCAAATGGGCAAATAGCAGTTGATCCCCTTGGTCTGTTGGCATCCTCAATTGCAAGTGTCACCTCTGCTTCTAAAGTTCAGCAAAGTAACCTAAACCACCTAGTTTCAACACCTCCGGTAGCAAAGCAAGTTTTACCTTCACAGCCAATTCCAATAGGTTTTATACCTGTAAGCACTGATATAAAATGCAATGGAGCGATGATTATTGAAGGCGAGACTGCAAACATTCGTGTAAAAGTCTGCAAAGAAAATGGCCGATTATTTTATATTGGGCAGTTGAAGCAAGACGCAAGTAAGCCGATAAAGATGCCAGCTTTGAATATTGGCAAAGGCAGATATCGAGCCGATAATGGTAGTTTTTCTTATTTAATCACTCCTGAAAGTGTGGAAGTGTGGCGAAGTGGCAGTCAGATTCGTTCTGACAGTTTTTATACTTTCACAAAATCACCATAAAGTAACTACATACTGTGCGATCGCAAAAATCTAAAATTTCATAATCCGCAACATGGATTATATACTACTGGATCATGAGATGAAAAAATTGATCCGCGAGAGCTGAATACAGCATTCTCGTTTCGCCAGGGACGCACGAGGAAATCAGTGAAAATTTTAATTGTAGGTAATGGGGGGCGCGAACACGCTCTGGCATGGAAACTGTTGCAATCTAAGCAAATTGAGCAAGTTATCTGTGTACCAGGGAATGGAGGCACAGCAATTATGGAACGTTGCCAGAACTTGCCTCTGGCAGTAGATGATTTTGAGGGGATAAGTCAATATGCTCTAGAACATGGCATAAATTTGGTAATAGTTGGGCCAGAAGTCCCCTTAGCGAAGGGAATTACAGATTACCTCCAAGACAAAGGACTGATGGTATTTGGCCCAGTTAGAGCCGGAGCGCAAATTGAAGCGAGTAAAGCTTGGGCAAAAGCCCTAATGCAAGAAGCAGGGATTCCGACGGCACGATCTGCGGTATTTACGGAGGCAGCAGCAGCAAAATCTTATATAAGAGCTACGGGAGTACCAATTGTTGTCAAAGCTGATGGCTTGGCAGCTGGTAAGGGTGTAACGGTAGCTGAAACAGTTGAACAGGCAGAAAGTGCCGTTGATGCAATGTTTCAGGGACAGTTTGGTAGTGCTGGTGAATTTGTCGTCATTGAAGAATGTTTGATTGGGCAAGAGGTGTCAGTTTTAGCGTTGACGGATGGGTTAACAATTCGCTCCTTGCTGCCAGCTCAAGACCATAAGCGGATTGGTGACGGCGATACGGGGGAAAATACTGGTGGGATGGGAACTTATGCCCCAGCACCCATTGCTACGCCGGAGTTGATGGCACGCATTCAAACAGAAGTCTTAGAAAGAGCGATCGCCACCTTAAAATTTAAAGGCATTGACTACCGAGGTGTGTTGTATGCTGGGTTGATGATTGCACCCGATGGCGACTTCAAGGTTTTGGAATTTAACTGCCGCTTTGGAGATCCTGAAACCCAGGTGGTTTTGCCACTGTTAGATACACCCCTAGAAGAGTTACTTTTAGCTTGCGTACAGCAACGATTAAGCGAATTACCACCCATTGCTTGGAAACAAGGAGCAGCTGCCACTGTCGTTGCAGCTTCAGGTGGTTATCCAGGAGAATATCAGAAAGGCCACGTAATTACTGGTATTGGAGAAGCAGAAAAAGCCGGAGCAACTGTATTCCATGCAGGTACGAAGTTGAACCAGCAACAAGAAGTAGTGACAGATGGGGGACGGGTGTTAAATGTGACGGGAATCGGAGAAAATTTTGAGCAAGCGATCGCTCAAGCCTACGCAGGAATCAAATATATTCAGTTTGAGGGAATATACTACCGTAAAGATATCGGTCATAGAGTGCTAAGTTAGTAGTTTGCTGCCTTATCGATGGGATTTTATTTCAATGTTAATAGTGAGTTAATTACAATTTACAAAGCTCCTCAAAAGGGAAAAGGTCAGAAATTGCTGGAGAAGGGGTTTGAGCCAGTCGATTTTCCCTACAATCCTCCCTACGTCGATGGAAATTGCTACTTTGCGGCCAGACGATAGAAGCATTGCTGAAGAGTTTAATCAAAGCTACAAAGAGGGGATTCTTGAAGTTTCAATCAATCAGGCAACTTATAACCATTATTTTAAGCCGCTTGAGTATCGCTATGATGAGAAAGACAGTCGTGACCGGATTGAGGTGGTTGTTCCCCAGGCTTGTTTCCAATTCTCGACCAATTTCCACGAGTCCTCAAGCCACAGTGAACATCATGGATAGTAAAAGTTGGGATCAAGTCAAGTCTAAGTACAAGCTGGGTCAGTTTGTACAAGGTAAAGTTGAGTATCATGCACCCTTCGGGATTTTTGTAGATATTGGTGAATCCTCGGTGAAAGGTTTGATTAAGATACCCGACTTTTTGGATGAGGGGGAGATGACTCAACAGATATATCCTGAAATCGGTATGACCATAGGATCTGTTGTGGTTGGATACAACGAGAGCAATTGCCGTGAGGTGTATCTCAATGCAAAGCCCAGTCTACTGCATAAAGCTCTTGTACCTCTGAAAAATCGTGCTTTGACTGTTTAAGATCACTACCTACCTGGCGCAAGCAGTTCTGCGGTTTTGCTTTCCCTCCTCTCCCCTAACATACATATTTGTCAAATTAACTGTTAATTTTTAAGTTGTTGGCTTTATAACAAAGATTACTAACAACTTTATTTAAGATGCTAAGTTTGTTAAAAACAATTCGAGATGCGATCGCTAGTTGGTGGTCAGAGTTCACCCTCCAGACCAAACTGTTGGCTGTGGCCACAATGGTAGTTTCCTTGGTAATGAGTGGTCTGACCTTCTGGGCTGTGAATACAATTCAGCAGGATGCGCAGATGAATGACACCCGTTTCGGTCGTGACTTGGGGCTGCTGCTTGCTGCCAATGTTGCCCCTTTAGTCGCTGACAATAATCTCACTGAGGTTGCCCAATTTTCCCAACGCTTCTACAGCAGCACCTCTAGTGTGCGTTATATGCTCTACGCCGATGAAACCGGGGAAATCTTTTTTGGCATTCCTTTTTGGGAAGCGGAGGTAAAAAACTCTCTCACCATTAAACGGCGGATACAACTACCAGAAGATTACCCTAGTGATGGGGTAAAGCCGATGGTACGGCAACATGCAACCCCAGATGGCATAGTTACCGATGTATTTATTCCTTTAATCGCTGATAAAAAATACTTAGGTGTATTAGCGATCGGGATCAATCCCAATCAGACTGCGATCATCTCCACCAATTTTACCCGCGATGTCACAATTGCCGTTTTTATCACAATTTGGGTAATGGTGATTTTGGCAGGAGTAATTAACGCCTTGACCATCACCAAGCCGATTAAAGAACTACTGGTGGGGGTGAAACAAATTGCTACCGGGAATTTTAAGCAGCGGATTGATTTACCTTTGGGGGGGGAACTGGGGGAGTTAATTTTAAGCTTTAACGAAATGGGAGAGCGATTAGAGCGTTATGAAGAGCAAAATATTGAGGAACTGACCGCAGAAAAAGCCAAGCTAGAAACCCTAGTTTCCACGATCGCCGATGGTGCTGTGTTGATTGATAACAATATGCAAGTGATTTTAGTCAACCCCACAGCACAGAGAATTTTTGGCTGGGAAGCTGCTGATGTGGTAGGACACAATCTATTGCATCACTTGCCCCCATCGGTACAAATGGAAATCACCCGTCCCTTGTATGAAATGGCAGCAGGCGAATGCGAAAGCGCCGAATTCCGAATTTTTATTAACCAACCCACACCGCGGACGATCCGCATCCTCTTGACTACAGTACTCAACCTGCAAAGGGAAAGCATCAAAGGCATTGCAATTACTATCCAAGATATTACCCGTGAGGTGGAATTAAACGATGCAAAAAGTCAATTTATCAGCAACGTTTCTCACGAACTGCGAACGCCTCTATTCAACATCAAAACCTATATTGAAACCCTGCACGACTACGGCGAAGAATTAGCTTTACAAGAGCGGCAAGAGTTTCTGCAAACTGTAAATCATGAAACCGATCGCTTAACGCGCCTAGTTAACGATGTTTTGGATTTGTCAAAACTCGAATCTGGTCGCCACTACAGCTTTGATGGAGTAGATTTAGCTCAAGCGATCGAGCAAACACTGCGTACTTATCAACTCAATGCTAAAGATAAAGATGTTAAACTTGTTCAGGAAGTTGCTTCTAATTTGCCCCTGGTAATGGGTAATTATGATCTATTAGTACAAGTGTTTGGCAACCTGATTGGTAATGCCCTTAAATTCACAAAAGCTGGTGGTAAAGTGGCAATCCGCGCCTACCAACTAGATTTCAAGCCCAGTCACACTCAATCTTCTCCAGTACGGATTGAAATCTCCGATACTGGAATTGGCATCGCCACAGAAGACCAACATTCAATTTTTGAACGCTTCTTCCGCGTAGAAAACCGAGTTCATACCCTAGAAGGCACGGGTTTAGGTTTATCTATTGTTAGAAATATCATTGATAGACATCATAGTAAAGTCCATTTAGTGAGTGAAGTCGGCATTGGCACCACATTTTGGTTTGACTTAGCCGCCTTCGAGGAAAAAGCACCACCAATAGAAGTTGAATCTATTGCTGAAACATCCAAAATCACCACAGCCTGAAGTTTAGGGATTAGGTATTGTTTGTTATTTTTGACCATTCCCTATTCCCCAAAAAATATAAATCAAGACCTTAATATAACGAACAACAAACAGACCAATAATAAACTTAATACCAACAGCAAAGCCTGATTGCCTTTTACCCAAATTTTCACAGTTACCGCAAAACTGTTAGTATGACGCTGCTGTTGCAATTCTAACTTTGTCTCTTCAATATTTTGGTAGAGGGTACAGTTTTTGGCGTAGGGACGCTGGGGAAAATTGCAAGTATCATCAGCATGATAGGTGCAGGTGTCGCACAGATAACCGTCCCCAGTGGCGCGGTGCAACGGAATACCGGGATGACCGTAAGCTTTGAGTGTTGTCCGGCAATAGGGACAATTAATAGCTTGATTATCAACGAGTTGATGGCAGCGGGGACAAGATACAGTAGCCAAAACCTTTAGGGCAAATAAGTTAAGTAAACACTTTGATTTTAGCCATTTACAGGAGTAATGGGGAAATACATATATAGGGCTTGCTGAATAAGTCTCCAGAGCGAATCTAGAAGCCACACAGCTTACAAAATAGTAGTTTCGTCGCTTAGTTTCCCAATTTGCCCGGCGCTCGCCGACGAAAGTGCAAGGTTTTTGAACCTCTGGATGCTA
>NZ_JBGTFY010000222.1:0-3417 GCF_041747015.1 Nostoc sp. | reverse complement strand
CAGAGAGTGAAGGTGTTTCTAGATCCGAATTAGTAGAGCAGTTGCTAAGAACATATTTAGCAACACGATTACATTAATCGACGTTACAAAATTGGGTTGCATTACAAAAAATCTTCAAGTTGTAATAGTTTTTAGTTTTATTATCCATCAAGCGGACAGGTTGCCCCACCGGAAACTGTTGGAGCAAGGCGCTAGTCTCAGCTAGTGATTCCTTAATACTTCGTTGCTCTTTATCCTGCTGAAAACTTTTACTATTTAAGTCGAGTTTGGCTTTACTGGTCTGGGTTTGTAACTTGTCAATTTTTGGCGAAAGCTGCTCTAATTGAGCATTAAGTTTTGTAGATAAGTCCACATTAGAGGTAGATACCGCCTCTTTAAGTTGCTGCTGCAACGTGCTTTGTTCGGTAATGGCGCAGACCTGTTGATGCGAGGTCAGAATTGTGCTTTGATCAAGGTAGAGTATTCAATATAAAAATTCACCAATGGTTCATGAGCCAGTTCACTGCCCAAAATGTGACACCATAGATGTGGTTAAAAATGGAAAATCATCGGAAGGAAAACAGCGTTACCTTTGTCGTAATCAAGAATGCTGTTGCCGCACGTTTATCAAGCAGTATACCTATCGTAGTTATTTATCAGAAGTAAGACAGCAAATTACAGAGATGGCAATGAATAGTAGTGGGATGAGAGATATAGCCAGAGTGCTGAAAATTAGCCGCAACACAGTGACTCAGGAATTAAAAAAAACTTCCACAGCTACGGCAGGTCAATGAGCAATTTTTGCAAGGGGCAAATCTAGCTCAAATCAGTGTCAGCTTAGGACTTGTAGAAGCGGCAGAAATGGATGAGATGTGGAGTTTTGTCCAATCTAAACAACAGCAAAGATGGTTATGGCACGCCATTGACCATGCAACAGGTAAAGTATTAGCTTATGTGCTTGCATCTCATGAAGATGTAGCTTTTTTAGAATTAAAGGCGCTGCTGAAACCGTTTGGAATTACAAAATTTTTTACCGATGGATGGGGAGCATATCAGCGGCATTTGGATGAGCAAGCGCATGTCATCGGTAAATCCAACACCCAAAAAATTGAACGTAAGCATTTGACATTGCGGACAAGGATTAAACGATTAGCACGCAAGACGATATGCTTCTCAAAATCTATTGTTATGCATGATCTAGTGATTGGTTTGTTTATTAATCGCTACGAGTTTGGGCTGCCCGTTTAATAGCTTATCCACAGCTTTGAGCCATTACCTAAAATTTAATCAGAAACAGTGTATTTCCGTATAAATATTTTTCAGTTTGTTTAAAAATCAGTGAGAGTCTTCTTGTCAAATAAGCAGAATAGAAGTAAGACTATCTGAAGGTAAACTATTACAATTAATATTTTTGTGCTTAAGTATAGATTGAAGGTAGTGTGATCGCGTCTATTTCCAAAAAGCATCAATAATTATTGTCTTGGCGATCGCAAATTATCTTGCTCATCATCAAACCCCCAATCGTCATCATCATCTTGTACCGGATTAGGCGACTTGTAAGGCGGTTTCAGCACTCGATAGTCAGCATCGTAAACTGAGTCAGTTTTTCTTACTTCAGGATTCTCCGGCTCTCGGTAACTGTAAGAATAAACCGACCCTTGACGTTTGCTGCTCTTGGGTTCGCTATTTACTTCGTAGCTTCTAGGGTCTTGGGGATAGGACTCAGCCTTCTGGGAGTCCTGGATATTTTCTTCGTACTGCCAATCCTCATCATTGATAGGATCTTCTAACCAATCATCAGCGCTATTATTGCTTTCTTGGGTCGTTGGTTGCCTAGTATAAGTGTTAGATGATGGTTGAGGACGAGGCGGTGGTGTAACTTGGCGCTTTTTAGTGGGTTTAGGTTGGGCGAAATAATTTGCTAGGTTAAATAAACTAGCGATCGCAATTGTTGTACCCGCACCCGCAGCTAAACTAATTAAAATCCATAGAGCTAATGGTAGAACTGGAGTTGTTAAGCCCAAAAAGACCAAAGGGAGAACTGGAGACCAATTTTGGACTAATAATAATGTTAGTCCTCCTAAGATTGCCAATAGCAAAATGATTTGCATACATTAGTCGCGCGTTAGGTAAAACGAAAACGGCTTGAAGAAGCTGCAAAAATATTTGCAACCTAGAATTCTATTCTACTGTGCCTTTAAGTACGTCCTTGCCACCGTTTAATCGGAATACAATCAATATCTAGCTGATCTAAAGCGCGGGCGACTACAAAATCTACCAAGTCTTCGATTGTTTGAGGATGATGATACCATGCAGGAATTGCTGGTACTATTCTTGCCCCGGCTTGTGCCAAGGTAGTTAAATTTTGTAAATGAATGAGACTAAAAGGAGTTTCGCGCGGCACGATTACAAGTTTGCGCCCTTCTTTTAACTGTACATCCGCCGCTCGTTCTAATAAGTCTGAACTTAAACCTGTTGCTAACTTGGCGGCGGTACTCATGCTACAAGGTATAACCATCATTCCTAGGGTGCGAAAAGAGCCACTAGCAATATTCGCACCCACGTCACCCCAAGAATGACAAGTTAACTTACCTAAGCTTTCCACTCCAGCTTGCTGTCGCCAGAATTGCTCTTGCTGTATTGGTTCTACAGGCATTTTTATATCTTGCTCTGACTGCCAAACCATGTAAGTAGATTTGGAGGCGACAAGTTCGATATTGTACTCTGCCGCCAAAAGAAACTTGACGGCGCGGACAGCATAAATCAGCCCGGATGCGCCAGTAACGCCCAAAATTAAAGGTAAGGTTGGCACAATTAGTTGAATAGGGTTAGACACGTAAAGTTAAAAATAGGAAATTATAGCTCATCGTCAGGATAAGATTCTAAGTCGCCCTCGCTCAATTGATCGCTATCATTAGCAGCGTTAAAGTTGTTAGTGTCGCCAGTTGTATGGACTTCGCTAGTATTGCTATTGACTGTTACTAAATCAATTTGCTGGCGGTAGTAATCAACACTTTTGACTTGAACTTCTACGCGATCGCCCAAACGGTAAGAAGCGCGATTTTTGCGCCCAAACAGTGCTTGCAATCTGGCTCTATACTCATACCAGTCATCTTTAAGCGAACTAACATGAACTAAGCCTTCAACTTGTAATTGCCTGCCATTTTCTGCTTGCAGGGCAATTTCGACAAAAAAGCCGTAAGACTGAACACCAGTAATTAAGCCTTCAAAAACATCCCCAGTACGCTGCTTCATAATCTGCGCTTTTTGCAGCCCTAGTAGATCCTCCTCCGCATCTTGAACTTCTTTTTCGCGATCGCCTAATGGTACAATCATCCGTGCTAAATCTGCTTCTAGTTCTTGGTGAGTCTCTGTAGGCAAGACGCTCCAACTAATATTACCCCGTGCGGAACTATGACGAAGATTAGTACTTTCTTT
>NZ_JBGTFY010000221.1:0-1913 GCF_041747015.1 Nostoc sp. | reverse complement strand
TTCCTCTAGTTTTTCGGTTTCAGGCACAGTAATTCTCGATGCTAATGACTTGGCTTGCCACTGCTGGTATATTTTGTTGCAACTGGAGCTTTCCCGATCGCTCTACGTGCGATCAAAAATACTCAATGGCGACGTTTTAGCAGTACGCCTGCACCCAAAGCGCCCAATATAAATGTACCCACCACCGAAGAAGGTTCAGGAACTATGTATGTTTGCGCCTGATTCCATGCCAACGTACCAACTTGGCGACCCATAGCTCTCCCTGCTAAGTCGCCATCTTCAAAGTGGATACTACCCATAACGACGAGAAATTCCCGCCTCCTCTGCGGCCACCGAGAAAGTATCCCATGAAAGAGTTATGTTCGTTGCTGGACCTAATTGGTTGGGAATAAGAGAAGTTCCCGCTAGTTGCGTGTAAGCAGCACCAAAAACATCGCTACCTGTAAACAGTTTGAGAACTTCAGCACCCGCAGCACTAAAGGCACTATGTCCTGACACATATTCTGGGAAAGGAGGAGTAGCTATATAAGAACTCCAATCTTCATCAATCAAATAGCGAATAGCTGTTACTGGACGTGCGGAATCGTATGCTCTTTTGGTATCCCATACAGCAATGCTGGTATCAAAAAGAGCGTTATTCAAGACAAAGAACATCTGGACATCATCATCAATGTCGTGTTTGTCTCTAGCGGACACATCCTGAGCAAAAAGATTCCAATGACCGGGTGGTGTTTCCGTTGACGGACCGTCTGACCAGTATTGAGCGATGGTTTTTTGCTCGTCATTGAGGTTGGCAACCAGATCGAAGACTTGTTGAGCCTGGTTTTCGTACTCTACTATCTCAGCGGTCGTTTTCGGACCTGTACTGGGTCGTACTTGCGAACCTGATTCGACGAGAGCAAAAGGGGTGACAAGTCCCCAGTGGGGAGTAGTAAACCTCTGCTCAGTGAAGCCTCCTTGTCCATTAGGGATGGGTAAAGGTTGCCAACGATTAGGATCGGCAAGCGTGTCAGCACTATTTACTGGCTGATAATTTGTATAATCAGAGTATGCGCCCAGATTAAGATTGCCTAACTGATTCGAGCCATCTTGATACCGGAAATCTAGTAAAACCTGTGCCGTTACGTTGCCAATCCCGGCGGGTGTACTTGTGTCGGTGGAAGTGTTGCTGGGATCGTAGCCGAGGCTAGTCATTACTTGATTAAATTGATTAGCCTGAGACGGAAATAAGTCTACTAAAGTCCGATAGGCAGCATAACTAGTTGCCTCTGCTTTGTTATTAAAAGTATTTTCTGCTTCAGGTCGTTGGAGAGTATCACCAAGCTGAGTGCTAACTGCCCTTGAGTCGTAGGCAGACCAAGCATCGTAGATACCAGTATGCACGATCGCCAGAGTACGTGCTGTTATTGTGGGAGCGGATCTAGTATCGCGTACAGCTTGTAAAGCGACCTCATTCCACAGAATAATATCGTTGCTACTTTCGCCTAGGGTCAAGTCTGCAGCTTTTGCGCTATCAATTAGGAATAAGCTTGTTAGTGCTATTCCTAAATGTAAATATAATTTCATTCAATTGCACCTATTATTTAAACAAATGATTACTTTTTTGCAGTTTTGATAGTTGGAAATCAGCGAATAATTTAGCAACCTATTTTTAGCCAATTATTAAGCTTAATGAATTGACTTCTTTTTAGTAGTCATTCAAAGCCTTGATTTAAAGAATGGTAGTGACACTAATCCAGGTTTTACAATCTGTTGTTTTGACAGTAAGTTGTGGGCTGAGAAGGTAAAAATTAAGAGACTCATTGCTATAGACAACTATGCCTTAATCTCTATAAAATAATGAAGGAAAACTATAGCTCAAGGTTACATCCACAAAAATGATCAGTGCCATGTGATTCTAAAATCTTTACAAT
>NZ_JBGTFY010000220.1:0-20917 GCF_041747015.1 Nostoc sp. | reverse complement strand
CCGTGCCATCGTCAAATGATGGGGCCAGGAAGGGAACCCCGCTTGCGATCGCAAAAAGTTATGTAGTGACAAATGAACTTCTGCCTCAATCACACGCTTTTAATTCCATACAAAGTGACTTTTACTTCCAATTGCCCCATTAGTCCAAAACTAATGACCCTTCGGGTTCGCCAGTTGCTCATGGGGGAAACCCCCAAGACCGCACTGGCTCACCAATGACCAATGACCAATGACAAATCACCAATACCCTAAATTATGCCAACTTACACAGGAATTTCCAGCGAAGCCTTCAGGCATCCACTAGATCGCCAAGCCGAGCAAGCTTTACGAAATTTACCAGGATTTGATTTAATCGCTCGTAAATTTGTGGAATTTGTCTACGAACGCCCTCAATTAGTCTATCTAATGGGTAACACCATCCAAGTTGGGCCGCGCCAATATTCCACTATTCACCAGATATTTCGGGAATGTGTCCGAGATTTAGACATTTACCCAGAACCTGCACTGTTTGTCTCGCAAAATCCCCAAGCAAATAGCTATGCGCTGGGGCAAGATAATCCTTACATAGTCATGAACACAGGGCTACTAGACTTACTAGACGAAGCCGAGATTCGGGCGGTGCTAGCCCATGAACTGGGGCATATTAAATGTGGTCATACTATTTTAATTCAAATGGCGATGTGGGCGATGAGTGCTGCTTCTGCCTTGGGAGAATTGAGCTTTGGTATCGGCAATCTTGTCTTTCAAGGCTTGATTTACGCCTTTTTTGAGTGGCGGCGGAAAGCTGAGTTATCGTCAGATCGCGCCGCACTACTAGTCATGGATGACTTGAATCCCGTGATGTCAACGATGATGAAACTCTCTGGCGGTAGTAACAAATATGCCAATGAATGTAGTTTACAAGAGTTTATCAAGCAGTCAGAAAATTATCAGGCATTGGATGAAGATGGGTTGAATCAGGTGTATAAATTCTTGATGTACAGTGGCGCTCAGGGTACGATGTTGAGCCATCCCTTCCCTGTTGAACGCTTGCATTACTTACGGCAATGGGCAGTATCCGAAGAATATCAGCAAATTCGCCGAGGAGATTATCAGCGATCGCCCGCATCTGGAGCAGTAAATGTTACATCCGAATCTTCCACAACTGAAACAGAAAATTTGCGCCGTCAAATTGAAGAATTACAACGAGAAATTGACAGAATGAGAAGGACTGATAATAATTCGTAATTCATAATTGAAAGAGCAATAACTGTAAGGTGGCCACTAGCACAAGCATTCAAATCGAGGTTTCAGCATAAATAAACAGTGCCCACCTTACAAAAATCTTAGTGCTACCGTCTGATTGGGGGTAAGATAAATTCCAGATTCAAAATATAAAACTTGAAAATTGCTTAACTATATCTCAGCATTAAATTAGATGTAGGCATTTCTTAATATGGCAATTCACTTGACAAAATGGCTTTTTGTGTTCGCTACTATTCTTGCTCTTGTCCTATTCACGCCAGGAATTGTTTTAGCTGCACCCGTTCACTTCAATACTGCCTCTGGGATTATTTTCACCCAAACTACTAAAACTGCAAGCGACTCTACTTCATTATCGAAGATTAACCTAACTCCCTTACAACGCCAAGAACTCCAGGCTGTACGTCAGAGAAGAAACAAGGAAATTCAGGCAGTCTTAAACACATCGCAACGTACCCAACTTAGTCATAACCTCCGCGCTGGTAATAATATCAATCAAGCCTTAGCAAGATTGAATTTGCAACCAGAACAGCAAGAATTGGTCAAGGCGATCGGGCAATTTACAAACTTGAAAATGAGGGCGATTTCATCTAAGCATTCCTTAAAAACAGTACATAAATAAATGTTTTATCAAAATAGAATTTAGGAGTATTGTAGTACAGTATAATCCTGACAGTTTAGTATTTAATATAATAGAGAACTCAGTGTTTAGCGCAAAATAATAGCGTTGTTGATGAAACCGCTCCGTTTGTTGATGAAACTGGAGTTTCGGACTAATTTCTATTAATCCAACTTAAACCTTGTCCATTTTGAAACCTGGAGTAGTGCGGACATCTTGCCCGCTACTACAATACGGGAGCAAGATGCTCCCACTTTTATAGGACTTACGCAAAAATACACGCTGTAAGGGCAATTCCTGAATTGCCCCTACCTGAAAATTCTGACTCCTGTTTGATAGAATCGGTATTAATTTTTAATCCCCGTCGTGGCAATACCCTGAATAAACTGGCGCTGCCCAATGAGAAATAATACCATCACTGGAACTGTCGCTATTGTCACCGCCGCCATCATCAAAGGCCAATTATTCGTAAATTGCTCCTGAAACTCTGCTAGTGCTAGCTGCACTGTCCTTAATTCTGGTCGTGTCGTAAATACCAAAGGTTTAAATAAATCATTCCACTCACCAATAAAGGTGAACAAAAACAACGTCACCAACGCCGGACGGGCCAGAGGTAACATTACCCGCCACAAAATTTGCAATCGGTTCGCCCCGTCAATGGCTGCGGCTTCCTCTAACTCTACAGGAATTGTCTGGAAATACTGACGTAGCAAGAAAATGCCAAAGCCGTTGACAGCAGTAGGTAAGATTAGCGCCCAGTATGTATTAATCAGATGTCCCCACTTCAAAACTAAAAAGATGGGAATCACCAATAACTGAAAGGGAATCACCAAGGTTGCTAAGACAACCAATAGCAGTGTTTGCCGTCCTCGAAACTTCAGCCGTGCGAGGGCGTAACCAGCCAAAGCGGAAGTGACAATCTGAAACGCCGTTACAGCGATCGCTACCAAGGTAGAATTAGCAAACGCCAGCAAAAATTTTCCCTGCTGCCATGCAACGCCATAATTGGCTAAAGACCAGTTACTTTTAGACAAATTTTCTGGGTTGGCGGACACCGGTGCAAAGGAGGTGAGAAAGACTACAAAAAGCGGTAATAAAACGATAAATGCCCCTAACAGTAAGACTACTAGGCTCAAAAAATCGCCAGATTTCAGATTAGGGTTTGGTTTAGACATAACTTGATCTGCAAAACATTTGTTTCGTTAGTACTAGAGCATCGCCCCTAGCAACAGTTAATTTATAAACATAGTTACTTGTTAAGTTAAGTTAAATTAAAGCACAATGATTAATACCCTCTGTTCATAGGGTAAATTTAATCCTGGTATCAAATAATTCAGTTTTACAGGAGTAAACATACCATGCAGCAGCTAGCAGACCAATCTAAAGAATTAGATTTCAAGAGCGAAACATATAAAGATGCTTATAGCCGGATTAATGCGATCGTGATTGAAGGCGAACAAGAAGCCCATGAGAATTACATCACACTAGCCCAACTGCTGCCAGAATCTGAAGATGAATTGATTCGCCTATCCAAGATGGAAAGTCGCCACAAAAAAGGATTTGAAGCTTGTGGGCGCAATTTGGATGTTACCCCGGATTTGCAATTTGCCAAGGAGTTTTTCTCTGGACTACACCAAAATTTCCAAACAGCGGCGGCCGAAAGTAAAGTTGTTACTTGCCTATTGATTCAATCTTTGATTATTGAATGTTTTGCGATCGCAGCATATAACATTTACATCCCTGTCGCCGACGATTTTGCCCGTAAAATAACGGAGGGAGTAGTAAAAGAAGAATATAGCCACCTCAACTTTGGGGAAGTTTGGTTGAAAGAACACTTTACAGAATCTAAAGCTGAACTAGAGCAAGCAAATCGCCAAAACCTGCCCCTCGTCTGGAGAATGCTGAACCAAGTAGCAGATGATGCTCACACAATGGCAATGGAAAAGGATGCTTTAGTAGAAGACTTTATGATTCAGTACGGTGAAGCATTGAGTAATATCGGCTTCACAACCCGCGATATTATGCGCTTGTCAGCCTACGGACTTATAGCTGCTTAAAAAATTGCTGAGTAACGAGTACTGAGGAGCCAGTGCTTTGGGCGGCTCTGCCGACTTGTACCCCTGCGGGGAAGCAAGCTACGTGCAGCGTCTCCCCTTGGGAGAAGAAACTGGCGTTGCTGAATAGTTCAAATTTAAATTCAGAACTTCAGAACTCAGGACTCAGGACTGCTGAATAACTTCATGTTCCCCGCGCTCAAGACAGCATAAGCTTAATAATCACTACATGTTTGGTCTAATTGGACATCTGACTAGTTTAGAACACGCTCAAGCGGTAGCTCAAGAATTGGGATACCCAGAATATGCCGATCAGGGGCTAGACTTTTGGTGCAGCGCTCCGCCGCAAATTGTCGATACCATTATTGTTACCAGTATCACTGGGCAAAAAATTGAAGGACGGTATGTAGAATCTTGCTTTTTGCCAGAGATGCTAGCGGCTCGCCGCATCAAAGCGGCAACACGCAAAGTCCTCAACGCTATGGCTCATGCACAGAAGCATGGCATTAATATTACGGCTTTAGGCGGATTTTCTTCGATTATTTTTGAAAACTTTAAGTTGGAGCAATTTAGCCAAGTCCGCAACATCAAACTAGAGTTTGAACGCTTCACCACAGGAAATACACATACTGCCTACATTATTTGTAAGCAGGTAGAAGAAGCATCAAAACAACTGGGAATTGATCTGTCAAAAGCTACTGTTGCTATATGTGGGGCAACTGGTGATATTGGCAGTGCCGTCACACGCTGGCTAGATGCAAAAACAGATGTCAAAGAACTCCTGTTGATAGCCCGCGATCAAGAACGTCTCAAAGAATTGCAAGCCGAACTGGGACGAGGAAAAATTATGGCTTTGAGCGAAGCACTGCCCCAAGCTGATGTTGTAGTTTGGGTTGCCAGTATGCCCAAAGGTGTGGAAATTGAACCCACCGTTTTGAAACAACCCTGTCTGCTGATTGATGGTGGTTATCCGAAAAACTTAGCGACAAAAATTCAGCATCCTGGTGTATACGTATTAAATGGTGGAATTGTAGAGCATTCCCTAGATATTGACTGGAAAATTATGAAAATAGTCAATATGGACGTGCCAGGACGCCAGTTGTTTGCTTGTTTTGCCGAATCAATGCTATTGGAATTTGAGAAGTTATACACGAACTTTTCGTGGGGACGCAATCAGATTACCGTAGACAAGATGGAGCAGATTGGTCGGGTGTCAATTAAACATGGATTTAGACCACTGCTAGTTTAGTCATTGGTCATTAGTCATTGGTCATTCGTTATTTGCAAATGACAAAGGACAAATGACTAATGACAAAAAAACTTATAACTCGTAATTCATAACCCCTACAATGGCAACTACCGAACGTAAACCGCTACTGTTGGATTTTGAAAAGCCTCTAGCAGAACTCGCAACCCGAATTGATCAAATTCGGCAACTAGCAGAAGAAAATGGCGTTGATGTTTCTGGTCAAATTCGGCAACTAGAAGCACGTGCCCTGCAACTGCGTGAGGAAATTTTCAGTGGTCTATCACCGTCTCAACGATTGCAAGTCGCTCGTCATCCGCGTCGCCCCAGTACTCTCGATTACATTCAAGCAATCAGTGATGAATGGATGGAATTACATGGCGATCGCTGTGGTGGTGATGATCCGGCTTTAGTTGGTGGTGTTGGTCGTCTGAGTGGGCAACCTGTGGTGATGTTGGGTCATCAAAAAGGTCGTGATACCAAAGACAATATTGCTCGTAACTTTGGAATGCCTTACCCTGGCGGCTACCGCAAGGCGATGCGGTTGATGGAACACGCCAACAAGTTTAGTATGCCGATACTAACTTTTATTGACACGCCGGGAGCTTGGTCTGGGGTGGAAGCCGAACATCAAGGTCAAGGAGAGGCGATCGCTTATAACTTGCGGGAAATGTTCTGCCTAGATGTGCCAATTATCTGCACAGTTATTGGTGAAGGCGGTTCTGGTGGCGCACTTGGCATTGGTGTAGGCGATCGCCTCCTGATGTTTGAACACTCAGTTTATACCGTTGCTACCCCCGAAGCCTGTGCCGCAATTTTGTGGAAAGATGCTGCCAAAGCTCCTCAAGCTGCTGTTGCTCTAAAAATTATCTCCCATGACCTGAAAAAGTTGGGAATTATTGACCAAATATTACCCGAACCCACTGGTGGTGCTCATGCCGATCCTTTAAAAGCCGCTAATACTCTTAAGCAAGTGTTGTTGGAAAATTTGGACGAACTTAATCGTTTAACCTCTCCAGAACGCCGCCAACTACGGTATGAAAAATTCCGCAAAATTGGTGTTTTTACAGAAGTTGCCCACTAACAGCACTGTATAATAACAGACTGCGAAGCCTGTCGTAGACAGGCTTGTATTCCTCCTGCTCTCTGCCTCCTTGCCTTTACTGTTTATTAGCCGAATCGCAATGTTATAATTGCCTATGTGCTTAAAGATTTTTAACAATCTTATTGCCATAGGTATTTGCATATTTGGCAAATCTACAGCTTTTTGCATTATTTAGAAATCTACTTTGAGTGCAAGGCGTGATTTTCCAGGCGATGAATTGTTGTCTTGACTGGGAAAACCTACAACAAATCAACTATTGCACTGCACAATAGCAGGAGCTTGATAAAATCATCAGATTTTTAGATTCCCTTAATCTATCCAAACCGAGAAATGTGAATAATTGGGTATTAATTAAGCTTTGGGAACTGCCAAAAAATTGGGAGACACCATGAGTGTTGAGCAAAAACGACGCGCCCTGATTACTGGGGCAAGTAGTGGAATTGGAAAAGCAACGGCTTTAGCCTTTGCGAAGGCGGGAATAGATGTTGCCTTAGTCAGTCGTTCCTTAGATAGGTTAGAGGCTGTAAGAGAGGCTCTACAGCATACTGGAGTAGAAGCAAAAGCTTACGCTGTAGATTTAGCGCGGATCTCCCAAGTACAAGAAAATATCCAAGCGATCGCCCTTGACTTTGGTGAGATAGATATTCTGGTAAACAGTGCTGGCATGGCATATACAGCTACTTTGAGCGAGACTCCCTTAGAAGACTGGCAGCAGGTAATTAACTTGAATCTTACCAGCGTGTTTCAGTGCATTGTGGGGATTTTGCCTGCAATGCGCGAGCGGGGTACAGGCACTATTGTCAACGTTGCTTCCATTGCCGCCAAGCAACCGTTTCCCAACTGGGGAGCATACAGCGTCAGCAAGGCTGGTTTGATTGCTCTCTCTCAAACTCTGGCACAAGAAGAACGTACCCACGGCATTCGAGTCACTGTTATCTGTCCTGGCGCAGTCAATACCGAACTTTGGGACACAGAGACAGTCCATGCCAACTTAGATCGCTCAAAAATGTTAACCCCGGAAATTGTAGCTCAGTCAATTCTCCACACAGTTCTGCTACCACAACAGGCAGTCATTGATGAATTGATCCTGATGCCCAGCGCTGGCACACTTTAATTTATTTTTTGTCATTTGTCAAAAGTCGTTTGTCCTTTGTTTTTTACCAATGACCAATACTTCTCTACGAGAGGCTTCGCCAACGGCAAAGCTCAGTACAAGTGACTAATGACTAATGACTAATGACTAATGACTAATGACTAATGACCAAACCATAACCAAGACTGAATCATGACTATAGCTAGTTCCAACGGTTCCAATTGGTCTCAATCGCCTCTGATTCCCGACTTAGCAGAAGCCATAAATCCTAGACCCGATCGCAACACTCTCAATGGGCGACAAGTGGATTTGTCACCGCCAAAAGAGGAACAGTTAGAGGGTATGCAGGATGCCGTGCGGACACTAATATTGGGTGTCGGAGAAGATCCCGAACGCGAAGGACTTCTCAAGACACCCAAGCGGGTGGCTGAGGCAATGCGGTTCCTTACCAGTGGCTACAATCAATCTCTTGAAGAACTCGTTAACGATGCCATTTTTAATGAAGGGCATAGTGAGATGGTATTAGTTAGAGATATTAATTTCTTTAGTCTGTGCGAACACCATATGTTGCCATTTATGGGTAAAGCGCACGTTGCTTATATCCCTAACCAAAAAGTTGTTGGACTGAGTAAACTAGCCCGGATTGTCGAGATGTATTCCCGCCGCTTGCAAGTACAGGAAAGGCTAACCCGCCAAATTGCCGAAGCAGTTCAAACCATTTTGGAACCTCAAGGCGTTGCCGTTGTCATGGAAGCTAGCCACATGTGCATGGTAATGCGAGGAGTCCAGAAACCAGGTTCTTGGACTGTCACCAGCGCTATGGTTGGTGTGTTTCAAGAAGAACACAAAACCCGCGAAGAATTCTTTAATTTAATTCGCCACCAAACAGCGTTCTTTTAGGATTTGGGCATGGGGCATGGGGCATGGGGCATTGGGGAAATACTTACTACAATCTCCCCTCTGTCCCCTTGTCCCTCATCTACTCCCTAATTTCTCAAACAACTTGGCTACTTTATCTAAATCCTTATCTCCAGGTGCACGTTCTACACCACTAGATAAATCAATGCCGCTAGGATTAACCTGACTCAGAGCTTCCACAATATTATCTGCTGTTAGCCCTCCAGCTAAAAACCAAGGACAATTGGGGCTAAATTGCTCTAGCATCTTCCAATCTAAAGTTTTGCCTGTACCACCCAGTTGTTGTGGATGGTAAGCATCAAGTAGTAAAGTATCTACGTATTTGATGTAATCAGTCGCAGTGTCAAGATGCTCAAGACTGCAAATTCTAAGCGCTCTAATAATTTCAACATTGCGTAAAGCTTGACGTAACTGGTAGCAAAAATCTGGTGATTCATCCCCGTGTAACTGGACACTATTTAACCCAGAGTCAGCAACTATTTGGCTGATTTCGGCGATGCTAGTGTTGGCAAAAACACCAATTTTGTCAATATTTGCCGGGAGTTCTGCTACTGCTGCCCGAATTTGGGACGTAGTCACGTAGCGAGGTGAGTTTGGTACACAAATAAATCCTAGTGCAGTTGCGCCTAGAGAGGCGATCGCTATAGACTGCTCTGGTTGAGTGATGCCGCAAATTTTAACGCGCATGAAAATCTGACAAATTTAAAATAATTATCAAAAAAGTCTAAACTATCTAAAAAACTTTTGGGCCTTGTAATTTTATAATCTTGTAGGTCTAGATCAACTTTTTCATTTAGGAGACAAAAGCTTGACTTCATCTATTTTACTAGCAGCCGCTGCATCTGTTCCCGCAACCCCTGCGTGGAATCCCACAGTAGCGATCATCATTAGCGTCAGCAGTTTAGTAATGGTTTTACTAAGTACTAGGATCGAAAAACCCCTAGTTGGCCCCAAGTTCCCTATTCTGCCGATTAGTATTCCAACATTCGTTGCTGCGATGGCTTTTGGTCATATTGTTGGCATTGGCATCGTTTTAGGACTGACTAACATTGGTCGTCTGTAGTTTTGCGATCGCATCGGCGTTAATTATAGCGCCGCAATAAATACAAAACTCTCAAAAACGATTCTGGTTCTTTCTCCAGCAAGATAACTTTTGAGCATTAGCCCTTCAGCTTTCGTGGAGTCACTCTATCTGAAGAGGGAGGGATTAACCTTACCTTCGATAGAGGATTCAACTACTCCATCAGCAACCATTTACGTGGCTTTAGAGAGAGGATTAATTCCCTTTGTGGGACTCAATAAGTTAATTTATGCAGGAGAAAGAACCATTAACTTATCAATGTTATAAATCCTAAAACAATACCAGCAGGAACACCAGAAGATTTACAAGACCTACTTTACCCTCAAAATGGGGTAACTTATGGCGGATAAATGAGGGTAAATTTCTTAGGAGCGATATTTGGAAAGATTCTGGATATTACGCCTAATTGGAGGTTATTTTCTGGTAATCAAAATTACAGATTAACTTTTGTGTTGTTTAGCGTAACTTCATAGTTCAAGAATGGAGAGGTTAATAGAACAGAGATTTCCAAATTCTAATTTGCTGGAAAATTTACCAAATGACTATCCTCAACATTAATGATTTAGCCTTAAAACTTGTTGCCAAAGATTTTAGTGGCGACCGTAAACCAAATAATGCTGGACCAACTAAGACCTCTCGCGCTTTAGCGATTATTCATCTGGCAGCCCACGATGCTTACGCAAAAGTTACGGGGAAGCTTAATCCGCAACTTGAAACCCTACCGCATCCACCTAAAGGAATGAGCAATGACGAAGCAACGGGTAATGCCGCACTAGTGAGTGCTGGTATCTATGCGGCACAGCAGCTTTATCCCGACTTCGTTCAATTTATATCCACTGAAACTGCACAGCTTAACGTTGGTGTTGACTCTGGAGCACTGAACTATGGCAAGCAAGTTGCAGTGGCTTGGTTGAATGCTCGTAAGAATGATAATTCAGACTTGCCAGATCTAGATAGTAACTATAGTCCTGAGCCTGGTCGCCACCGCCCCGATCCTGTCAACCCTAACCAAATGACTCTTGGTCGTACATGGGGATTAGTTAAACCCTTTGTGCTTTGTAATGTAGTCACTGATGCACCCCTATGTAAACAGCCAGATTTAGATAGTGAGGAATATGCCGTTGCTTTTGATGAGGTAATTGAATGTGGCAAAAGTGACATTACTCAGCGCAATGACGATTTTCGCCGTAAGGCTGTAATTGGTATTTTTTGGGGTTACGATGGCGCTAACCTGCTTGGAACTCCACCACGTCTTTACAATCAGGTTGTACTTGAAATTCCAGAATTTAAAGCACTTCCTAATTCCGGCAAGATCAAACTATTAACTGCAATTAATGTGGCGATGGCTGACGCTGGAATTGCAGCATGGCACTGGAAATATGCTTATGACTTCTGGCGACCTGTTGTAGCCATTCGTGAGGCAGAAGCGGGTTGGGGTCCCTCATCTGATCAGGATAGCGATGGAAATGCCCTTCCTGCTAAGGGAGACGGAAATATTCTTCGTGGTAAAAAAGGCGATCCTTTTTGGCTCCCATTGGGTGCGCCCAAGAGTAATCCTATTACTAAGCCTGTAGACAATTTCACGCCAAACTTCCCAGCCTATCCATCAGGACATGCTACTTTCGGTTCAGCTTGTTTTGAGGTTGCTGCCGCTCTTCTTTGCAAGACACCTGAAGAAATTTTTGTCAACTTTGTTTCTGATGAGTTTAATGGCAAGACAACAGATAATACTGGTGCTGTCCGTCCGCGATATGAAGTAACTTTTACGCTTCGACAAGCCATCGAAGAAAATAAGATCAGTCGCATTTATCTGGGTGTGCATTGGAACTTTGATGCTACTGGTGGTGAAATAGTTGGCAAAGCCATAGCCCATAAAGTCGTCGATGCTTTTAAGTAAATTGTTGATGAGCAGATTTTGTCAGGGTTAAGTTCTATAAATTTTATTTTTTCAAAAACTCAAGATGAGGGGAATGAGGGGATGAGGAAGTAGATTTCTCTCCCTGTTTCCCACTCCAGAAGTTTGTTTACAGGCATTAATTGTCTATTCTAGAAATAAGAGCATTTCGTAACTCGGTACTACCGAATTGATGCTCAGAAGTATAAGTATATACGCAAATATTCCAGTATAGGAACTACTGGCGATATCTAGTTTTAGGACAATGTAATGCAAACAAATTGGAAAATTGGGTCTTTATTTGGAATTCCCCTGTTTTTAGACCCGTTGTGGTTTGTAATTTTAGGGTTGGCAACCCTAAACTTTGGAGTAGCTTATCAAGAATGGGGGACTGTTACAGCTTGGAGTGCTGGAATAGTTATGGCACTGCTGCTATTTGCTTCAGTTTTGTTACATGAGTTGGGTCATAGCTTAGTAGCCCGATCGCAAGGCATTAAAGTTAATTCAATTACCCTATTTCTGTTTGGTGGGATTGCTGCTATTGAAGAAGAATCTAAAACTCCTTTGAAAGCCTTTCAAGTAGCGATCGCTGGGCCTTTGGTGAGTATCGTCCTATTTTTACTGCTACGTCTGGGAGCTACTGTGATACCAGCTACTAGTCCACTCAGTGTCATGGTTGGAGATTTAGCGAGAATTAACTTGGTGGTAGCTTTATTTAACCTGATTCCCGGCTTACCTTTAGATGGGGGACAAGTGTTAAAAGCAGCACTATGGCAAGTAACAGGTAATCGCTTTCAAGCCGTACACTGGGCTGCAAAGGCAGGGCAAATTTTGGGTTACAGTGCGATCGCTTTGGGATTTGTTGTAGATTTCTTGACCAAAGAATTAGTTATTGGTTTGTGGATGGCGATGTTAGGTTGGTTTACTGTTCGCAACGCCAATAGCTATGACAGCATGACTACATTACAAGAAAGCCTACTCGATGTAATGGCGGTTGAGGCGATGACCCGTGATTTTCGGGTTGTTGATGCTGACCAGACATTGCGTTCCTTTGCCGATTTATATTTATTAGAAACCGCCCCCTCACAGGTTTATTTTGCTGCTTCTGATGGACGTTACCGGGGTTTGGTTTCCATTGACGATTTGCGTTTAATTGAAAGAAGTGAATGGGAAACCCAAACTGTACACAGCATTGCGCGTCCCTTGACCGAAATACCTACCGTTGCTGAATCAACATTCCTGGCTGAGGTGATTAACAAGCTAGAAAATGAACAGTTACCTAGAATTACTGTGCTTTCCCGCGCTGGTGCTGTAGCTGGTGTAATTGATCGGGGAGATATTGTGCGATCGTTGGCACAAAAGTTAAATTTGCGAGTCACAGATGTTGAAATTAAGCGCATCAAAGAAGAAGGTAGTTATCCGCCTGGGTTGCAATTGGGAGGAATAGCGAAGTCAATTACAAATTAAACGTCATACACTCGTCATAGTTTTGCGATAGATTCGTCAAAAACTTATGTGATGTTGAATTTGGTATTTGGTTACAAAATGCTTTTTTTGGGTAAAAGGTAGGAAATCCTACCTTTTTTATTTTTTAAACCTGAGTTCGACGTAAGAAAATGTCCCAAAACATTTAATCTATCATAACTGCACAAAATGATCTTGTTATTGGAAAGTGCGTAGTTTACCGCCGTAGGCATCGCCGAAAATTATCGTTTTATGAAAAGTGCCATCGCCCATTAAAAAATTGGCTTCAAGAGAGAGCGATCGCTGAAGAAGGTACTGCGGCAATTTTGAGTAGTCTCGATGGTAGTGAGAAAGCGAAAATTCTCCGCTTTCTCTCACGTTTCAAGTTGCCCTCACCTTTAAAACGCGATCGCCTATTAGATCGTTATCCTAGATTTGCGAAATCCCACAGACTAAGGGTATTGGCTTGTACTCCGATTAGTGTGGCTAATAGCTCACCATCTTGTTTGCTGATTAGAGTATCGCTGGTCTTCGTGCCAATGCCTTGAGTAATTGCGATCTGTTCAAAGGTCAGACCATTCAATAATCCCAGATAATCGCTACCGACTGTAAAGTTGAAAATAGTGTCACTTCCAGACTCGCTCGCTACCACAAACATATCACGACCGCTACCGCCGTATAATGTATCTTCGCCCGTTCCACCATTCAGGATATTGTCACCGCCACTTGTAAGATAGTCGTTGCCACCCCTGTTGTAGATTGGCTCCTCACCGTTATTACCGAAGAGATAATTATCTCCGTCCTGCGCTTGCGCGATATCAGCATAAAGCACATCGTTACTAGCACCACCATCTAACGAGTTGTTACCAGCGCCGCCGTAGATATGGTCGTCGCCGTCATTACCAAAGAGATAATCATCTCCGTCCTGCCCTTGCAAAATGTCGGCATTGTCGCCACCTTGAAGATTATCATTACCACTGCCTCCAGCAAGAGTGTCGTTACCTTGTTGACCAAAGAGTTGGTCGTCGCCGTCGCCGCCGATGAGTTGGTCATCGCCCAATCCGCCTTCTAGGTAGTCATTATCAGCGCCACCATCAAGACTATCGTTGCCGCCGCCGCCGATGAGTTGGTCGTTGCCGAATCCAGCTATGAGTTGGTCATTACCTAACCCACCTTCTAGGTAGTCATCGCCACTGCCTGCATCAAGAATGTCGTTACCTTCCTGACCAGAGAGTAGATCGTTGCCATCGCCAGTGTTGCCGTTAAGTAGGTCATCACCTTGTTGACCGTAGAGGCGATCGCTGCCTTCGTTACCATTGAGTAAGTCATCGCCCGTTCCACCATCGAGGTAGTCATCACCCGCTTGCCCTAAAAGGGTATCTATACCAGTACCTCCGTAGAGAGCGTCATTTCCCGCTCCACCTTCGAGGTTGTCATCACCAGCTTGACCGTAAAGTTGATCGTTACCGTCGTCGCCATAAAGTCGGTCATTACTGTCACCCCCGTCGAGGAGATCATTGCCCAACCCGCCATTTAAAGTGTCTTCACCAACTTGACCGTAGAGGCGATCGCTACCTTCGTCACCATTGAGGAGGTCGTTACCATCACCTCCATCTAGGAGGTCATTACCCAACCCTCCATTTACGGAATCTTTACCAATTTGACCATAAAGTTGGTCATCCCCGTCTCCGCCATTCAGACAGTCATTGCCCAAACCGCCATCAAGGAGGTCATCACCTGTGCCGCCATTTAGGATATCTTTGTCGTCTTGACCGTAGATTTGGTCGTTGCCATCGCCGCCATTAAGGAGGTCATGTCCAGATCCACCTTCGAGATAGTCATTGCCAGCATCGCCATTTAAGGTGTCGTTGCCATCTTGACCGTAGAGTTGGTCGTTGCTGTCGTTACCAAACAGTAGGTCATTACCAGCTTCACCTTTGAGGAGGTCTTCATCGGCTTGACCATAAAGCTTGTCGTTGCCGTCTCCACCGTAAAGGCGATCGCTTCCTGTGCCGCCATCCAGCCAGTCGTTGCCTGCTTCACCGTAGATTAGGTCATTGCCACCCAAGCCGCTGATGATATTGTTTCCAGCGTCGCCGAAGAGTAAATCCTCAAATTCTGAACCTTCTAGGTTTTCAATTGCTTCCAGGCGATCGCCTTTGGCATCTCCAGCCCAACCAGTACCCGTTGTGAGACTAACTGATACACGCGTCGCAGAGGTGAAATAGGAAGCTGTATCGTTGCCTTCTCCACCATTGAGGCGATCGGCATCTGTACCGCCAACTAGGAAATCGTCACCGTTTTCGCCAAAGAGAGTATCTTTACCACCTTCGCCAAAAATGATGTCGTTGCCATTTCTGGCGTTAACAATGTCATTGCCTTCTCCAGCGTGGATGATATTGGCTTGGGCATCGCCGATGATTTCATCATTGAAGGCAGAGCCGATCACATTTTCAACGTTACGGATTCGATCAGTGCTACCAAAGCCGTCAGTAGCGTAGTTTTGCTCTAAGTTAACTATGACTCGGCTAGGATCACGGCGATAACTAACGGTATCAATGCGATCGCCTCCGTCAAGGGAGTCATTGCCAGCATTGCCAACTAACAGGTCATTCCCGACTAAGCCGGAGATGCGGTTATCTAGGCTGTTGCCAATTAAAACATCATCAAATCCAGAGCCGATGATATTTTCTAGATTTCGTAGGGTATCTGTAGTGCCAAACCCATCTTTAGCTGTGCCTGGGGCGATCGTAAAGTTTGGTTCTGTGTCGGTAGGTATGAAGCTGGTTGTAACTATGGTTGTATGGAAAGAGCCGCCGGGATTTTGGTAGTTCTGTGCTTCATCAATATTTACAACTACACCACTGGGGGAGTTGTCGTAGCTAACAGTATCTACTTCGGTGCCTCCGTCAATAAAGTCATTACCTGCTTCTCCCAGCAGTAGGTCGTTGCCAGCTTCACCTAACAGCTTATCATCGTCAGCACCGCCGTATAGAGTGTCAGCGTCAGAACCGCCATATAGGGTATCAGCGTCAGCACCGCCTACTAGCTCGTCATCGCCAGCATCACCGAGAAGGAGATCCCTCCCGTCTTCACCGAAGAGTTTGTCATTCCCCGCACCGCCACTGAGAGCGTCATTGTCTATACCTCCGTAGAGTTGGTCTACGTCATCACCACCTACTAAGGAATCATCCCCAGCATCGCCATAGAGGAAGTCATTCCCGCCTTCACTGGAGAGTGTGTCATTCCCCTGACCGCCATTAAGAGTGTCATTGTCTATACCCCCGTAAAGTTTGTCACTGCCAGCACCACCTTCTAGGTTGTCATTGCCAGCATCACCTTTGAGAAGGTCATTCCCGTCTTCACCGAAAATTTTATCATTTTCTGCACCGCCACTGAGAGTGTCATTGTCTATACCCCCGTAGAGTTTGTCGATGCCAGCACCACCTTCTAGCTCGTCATCGCCAGCCTCGCCATAGAGAATATCATTACCGTCTTCACCAAAGAGTTTGTCATTTCCAAATAACTTGCTATCACTCGCGTCACCATAGAGCGTGTCGTTTTCAGTACCACCGTAAAGGAAATCGTCTCCAGCATCGCCATACAGCACATCTGTACCAGCTTCACCAGCAAGTAAATCTGAATCGTCCCCACCTCGCAGAGTATCGCTTCCGGCTTCTCCAAATAGTAAATCTTTCTGAGAACCACCGTACATTTCGTCGTTGCCTTGACCGCCATACAGCGTGTCTTCGCCAGCGTCGCCGTACATGATATCTTTATCATCACCGCCATCAAGAATATCGTTATTATTTCCACCACGTAGGGTATCTATACCTTCATTTCCAAGCAGTTCGTCGTTTTGGTTTCCGCCTTCAAGGATATCTTTGCCAGTACCGCCATTAAGAATATCGTTACCATTTTCACCACGTAGGGTATCGTCTCCAGTTTCTCCGAACAATACGTCATTGCCATTCCGGCCTTCAAGGATATCGTTGTTATCGCCTCCAGCAAGAATATCGTTAACCGAACTGCCATATAGTTTGTCGTTTCCTTTACCACCTTTTAAATTTGCTGAGATAGTTGTATCAATGGTGATAACATCGTTACCCAAACCGCTATCAGCGATAATTTTGATTTTGTCAATTTTGATTTTGTCAGAAATTGGGTAAATTTGTTCAAGTCCAAACGCAGAAACTAAAAGTTGGGTGTCAGTTTGTCTGACTTTAAAAGTTTCGCTACCATCAGTAATGTTTCCTACTTTGCGCTCTCCAGCACGAGTTCCAATATTTAGGAATAAAACATCTCCCGAAAGCGTCGCTAAAATCGGCTGTGTAGGTTCACCACCACCGCTATTATTTGAGCCACCAAACTGCCATAACTGCAAGCGTTCAGTTTCAACCTTAAATAGTACAGCCGAAGGAGCTTTTGGTTTATTTTCCTGAAAGAATGATACGACTTTGCCAACAGCTTTATCAACAATTTTAAACCCATCTCCTAAAACACCCGCATCTTTCGTGATTTTACTGAAATAATCACTTACTGCTTTCGTTGCTTTCAATTGAGCTTCCAAATACGCAGTTCCTGCACCCAGTGCATCGATCCTTGCTGAGGCATCTAAATAAGCATATGCAGACCCACTTGTGGTAAAGTCGAAGTCCCGTGCTTTCCCTTGTTCAGACTTAATAAAGAAATTGGCTTCCAGACCAATATTTCCACCACCTTGGATTTCTCCAACACTTTTATCCCCTAGTTCTACTCCAACGCGAAATTCGCCAGAGAATTTGAGTTCAGGGTTTTCAGTACCATTAACATCTTTGATATAAAATCCTGTACTATCGTATCCAAAACCAAGGGCTATCGAGCCACCTATCGTTGGGCCAAAAGTCACCTTAAGCGCTGGAACTACAATAGGAATTTTTACAAAGTCTGCAAAGCCTGGAGATGTTATTAGCGAAACTTTCGGCATCTCATATTCAAATAGTGAAACATCGGATTTACCAAAGAATAATTTAACTGCGTTTTGTGTCTCCAAAATAGGCAATTTGAAAATAGATAAATCATTTGATACCGATGCTGTTGAGGTAGTAGGACTTAAGAATTGTTTTTTATCATTATCGAAGGTAAAACTACCAAGAAGAGGAATGTCATTACTAGAAAAGTTTTTCACTTTTTCAGCGATAGTTGAGAACTTATTTGCTTCACTAATAAAACTAGAGAGTGTGTCTAACCCCGTTATTGTGTAATCTTTTAGGTTTGGGTTCTCTTGCGCTGCATTATTTGCGAACTGAAGTAAGTCAAGAATAGAAACAGATTCATCTTTGTCTAGGTCTAGGGTTAATTTAGACATTCCCAAGCCATCTGGAATACCGTTCGTGAGAAACGGGATGTTTTTTGTCAATCCACCAATAATTTCACTTAGAGGATTTAAAGCTGACTTTACATTCGAAAGTACTCCACCAATAAAACTGTTTTGACCAAGTAATGAACCCAGTTTTAGATTATCTAAAGTTGCACTACCTTGATTTGAGTTTAACGACCAGTTTAAATTGAGGTTTGCAGAAACTGATGGTAACTTACCATTAATTTGTGTTTTTAATTGTTCGCCAAACTTGAAACTAGAAAGATCGTCAGAGATATTGTTTCCTTGAACACCATCAATGCCCAAATCAAGTTCTTGTAATATCTCCTTGATTTCCTGATTTTTTAACCCAACTGTAAGCTTATCATTAGCATTATTTATAGCCTTGATTATCTTGTCAGATTTTTCCTTTCCTAAAGGTATTTTAAGGGTATTAAAAACATCTTTAATAACACCTAAATTTGTTTCTGCTAATTCGATATTGAAGTCAGCCATAACTCTAGTCCACTAATTATTTTGATGATTTTCGTCAGATTAAACTCAGTATTTGCAAGTCGTTCTAGATTCGCTTAGAAGGCGATCGCACCTCTTCCAAACCCCGATAACTTGAGTGCGTAGGCCCAGCCCACCGTAGGCATCGCATCCCAATTTCAAACCATTAGTCAGAAAAAACCAGCGAACGAATCAGCATCGTCGCTCACAACTGCTATGGTTCAACTAGATGAAAAATTTATCGCACTCGAAATTTTTCAGTATTTGGATAAACACTTTACCTGTGTTCAATCGTTGGGCAGATTTCTGTACTACAACTGTGTCACATAAATACTCTACTGCTAGGTATAAAGTTTGTCGGTCGGAAAAGGTCGGGAAAAAGTCGGGTCTTTTTGGTAGATTTACGTAAACTTTATGAAAAAGATCAAGCTTATGGTGCGAATATCGTAGTTAACTTGGTTTTTCTACGTGTAAAAATAAATGACGGTTGAAGAAGCGATCGCACTAGTTGAGCGATTATTGCAACGAGGACGCTTAACAAGAGCGCAAGAGATTGTCTTTCGCTACACCTGGGAAGGAAAAACTTACTTAGAAATGGCACGAGAAGTCACTTACGACCCCGGTCACATCAAAGACGTTGGCTCGCAACTATGGCGATCGCTCTCTCAAGCTTTAGATGAAAAAGTTACCAAGAATAATCTGCATGGAGTTCTGAAGCGAACCACACAACAGCAAAATGGCATAAACGCCTCCTCAATTTCCCATGCGGACTGGGGAGAGGCGATCGACGTTTCCCTCTTCTATGGACGTACAACTGAATTAGAAACCTTGAGCCAATGGATTGTGCGCGATGCCTGCGGCGGTAAACAACGCACTCGTCTAGTCGCATTACTCGGTATGGGTGGTATGGGTAAAACCGCACTCTCGGTAAAGTTAGCAGAGCAATTGCAAACAGAATTTGAGTATGTTATTTGGCGATCGCTCCGACACGCACCTTTATTCAATGAAAAGCTGACGGAATGCATCAAAATTCTTTCTTGTCAACAAGTTATTACATTGCCCCCAGACCCTCACGAGCAAATCAGTTGTTTAATCGAGTACCTTCGTAAATCTCGCTGCTTGCTGATTCTGGATAATTTTGACACTCTGTTGCAGCATGGCAAACATACAGGTTGTTACCGTGAGGGCTATGAATCCTATGGCGAACTTTTGTGGCGATCGGGAGAAACTAGTCATCAAAGCTGTATCATGCTCACCAGCCGGGAAAAACCTGCCGAAATCGCTGCCTTGGAAGGTGATGGTTTGCCGGTTCGTACCCTTACTCTATCAGGCTTAGAAGTCAGAGCAGGACAAACAATTCTGGCACTCAAAGGGCTATCAGGTAATGAAGACGAAACCCGCCAACTGGTTGAGTGTTACCGTGGTAATCCTCTAGCGTTGAAAATTGCCGCAACCTCAGTTCGGGATTTGTATCAGGGCAACATTGCCCGCTTTTTTGCTGAAGGTACAACGGTTTTCAATGGCATTGGAAACCTCTTAGAGCAACAATTTCAACGACTCTCCACCTCGGAGCAGCAAGTAATGTACTGGCTGGCGATTAACCGAGAAGCAGTTTCTCCAGCAGAATTGCAAACATATCTCGCACCAGCACTGCCTAAACCTAAGTTAATCGAGGTGCTAGAGTCTTTATGCTGTCGCAGCTTGATTGAAAGCAACACTGCCGGATTCACTCAGCAACCCGTCGTCATGGAATATGTGACAGACTGCTTAGTTGAGCAAATCTGCCAAGAAATCATCACAGAATCGCCGCGATACCTGCTAACCCATGCCCTGATGCAGGCGCAGGCAAAAGATTACATCCGCGACAGTCAAATTTGCCTGATCGTTCAGCCTATCTTAAATCAATTGCAAATAACCCTTGGCTCATCTCGTCAGCTAGAACAAAAACTTGGCAGACTGATTAACAAGCTGCAAAATGAAACTGTCGATACCTTTGGCTATGGTGGCGGTAATCTGCTAAATTTGCTAGGTCAATTGGATATCGATTTTACTGGGTATGATTTTTCTCGTCTCTACATCCGTGACTGCGATTTGCGCTCGCTCAACTTCAGAACTTACGCATTGACAAGAAAGACAATAAATGCACTATGGGAAATCGGAAAAGAATAGGCGATCGCTAGTCAGCAGGGGACTGAAAAGACGGATAATTTACAGTTAAAGGGATTCAGCTAATCACCTTGTATTACACGGATTTATCAGGTAAGTCTGTACCTGTAAATTATCGCATTTATAACAAACATGATGGTCAAACAAAAAATGATTATTTACGAGAAATGATTACTGAGGTTTT
>NZ_JBGTFY010000219.1:0-16950 GCF_041747015.1 Nostoc sp. | reverse complement strand
AAATAAATAAATAAATAAATAAATAAATAAATAAATAAATAAATAAATAAATAAATAAATAAATAAATAAATAAATAAATAAATAAATAAATAAATAAATAAATAAGCCAATTTAGGAAGTCAAAGCTCATATTGCTTGCGGAAAACACCAAAATGAGTAAGTAAAATGCCAATTTAGGAAGTCAAACCTGACTTTGCTTAAATCAAAGCTCATATTGCTTGCGAAAAACACCAAAATGAGTAAGCAAACTGGGGTTTGAATAAGTCAAAGCTCATATTGCTTGCGGAAAACACCAAAATGAGTAAGCAAACTGGGGTTTGAGTAAGTCAAATGGCATTTTGCTTGTTAAATATGAAGTTCTGATAAAGCAATCTGCCTTTTTGGAGATTAAATATAAATTTAAGTTAATTGTATCAAAGGCCGTTTTACAGGAATAGATAATTAATAAGTTTTATGAAAACTACTGATATATCTTATAACTTCAGCAAAATTTATAATCTTTATACCATAGAAAACATTGTTGATATACTAAATTTCTTGCGAAAGCATCCAAACCTGGTAGATGTATTGCAAATATCAGGCTGCAACACAGGTGCTTGATGAAGTCAGCGAAGTATCGTCAAACCCAGTTAGTTGAGGCGAAATTGCTACAAGGCGATGTCTGGCGACAAGCCGCTACGCGTCTACGCGCTGGTGCAGCTACAATGTTGTAAACTTCCGCTACTCTTTTACTGTGTGTAGACTGTAGCCCTACAAGAGCAGGGTAGTAAAACTCAAAACCTCTCTCCTGTGAGGAGAGAGGTCAAAACTAAGCCAAAGCGAGAACCATTATTCAGCTAGCGAAGGTTCAGCTAGCGAAGTTTCAGCTAGCGAAGGTTCAGCTAACAAAGCAGGAGCAGTTAACAAAGCTGGGGCTATCAAAGATTGGTCTACTATAGGTTGGGTTATTGTCGGCTGACTGAACAATTTAGCTACGCTGTTAGCCATTAGTTTACCTACTTGAATTTCGGTATCTTTTGCGGGATCTAGAGCAAAAGTACCTTCAGGAGTAGTGAAAACATTACGCAGAACTGTACCGTCTGCCATTTCAGCTGTTGTACCCTCTGCGGTTGTAGTTAGTTTACTTGATGTTATTGGTATCGCAACTATTGCAGAGGATGGGAGATGAACTCCGCCGAAAACGCGGCTTGCGGCATTGTCCTCTATTGCCTCGGAAATGGTGTTGAACGTCTCAGCCACACCTGGTAAGTCTTGTGAAGGGACTGTGAAAGGTATGTTGTCGTTCCCGAAGAAGTTCATCAATACTTGACCTGCTGCGGAACCAAATGCAGCGTGTCCTGAGTTGTAGTCTGGGAACGGCGGGGTTAAGGGAGTCAGAGGGAAGACTTCAGGCTGGTGATACGATATCAGTGGCAGCCAGTTCACATCACGCCTTACTCCTCGTGCCACGTCGAGGGGATTAGTTTGGCGGATTGCTGCAATTGGTCGCAATTGATTGTAAAAATACTTAGAATCCCATGACAGAATACCCACATCAGCTTGTGCAACGCTCAACTGAGCAAACAAGAGGGCGTTCTGAGATAGATTATTGCCCCTATTCAAAGAGATTTGTTGTGTATACTGATGCCACTGACCAGGCGGTCTGAAGGTATTTGGGCGATCTAGTGCCCAGAAGATAGCATCTTTCGTGTTCCCAGAAGTGCGGACAATTGTAGTAACGCTAGTGTTCGAGAAAGCCCCTATTTGGCGAACAAGATTCTCTTCGGCTACGAACTCTGGGCTAGCAAATGGAACAGGGCCAGTCAGTCCGAACTGGATCAGGCGAGCTTGAGGATTTGCTGGGTCGCGATCGGGTACATTAGGTGAAAAGGGAAGAACTGACCCCCACGCTGGGTTTAATGCAGGTGTAAAATCGGGGAAAGTTGGTCGCCATCCGCCTAGTGTATTTGCTGTGAAAGGTACCTGCGCCTGAGCTGAACCATCGCTGTTCCGCAAGGCTAGTATTATCCGAGCAACTTCTCTTCCTATAGACCTACCGTTGCTCTTAGCGGTACCGTTAGGTATTGCTGCCAAAGAAGTTGATAGCTGTCGGTCGAGTAAAGCTCTTACAGCTGTTCTAGCTGTTTGAAGTTGTTGCGTATCTCCTGGTTTTGCAGTTGTGAATAGATTGAGTAGCGTTGTATACGCTGCTTGGACAGCTGCTGCTGGTGCCGATGCACCGCCCACAATCCGAGGATCAGAGGGACTAATTCTCACAGCGTAAGGCTGACCGATCCGGTTAATCGCGTTTACAGCATCATAGACTGCTAGCTGAACGATCGCCTGATTGCGTGAGCCTAGTGTGGGAGGAGTTCCACCTCTGGCTGTAAGATCGCCATTTGGATCACGGGCAATTCCTGTGAGCAGGATGGAATTCAGAAGTGTTGCATTCCAAACAATTACAGCGTCACCAGCATTAACTACCCGATTGACTAATTTACCGGTTGTAGTCGCCTGGGGGATGGTGGTGTCAACTTCAGCAATCAGGTGGTAGGCTCCAGGTGCTACAACACTTGGACTACGGAAAGCCGAGGTAGTAAAGTCCACGGTAACAGTTTGGGAAGCACCAGGAGCCAAGTTAACACTTGGAAGTGTTCGAGTTCCGAGTAGTTCATCAGTGCCCACTAAAGGGGAATTTGATGTAGTACCCGAAATTGCTACTTGAGTGATGACTCTAGGGGTACTGAGGGGGTTTTTATCGAGGATTGAGTCCGGGGACACGTATATATTGAGATTTAAAGCTCCTTGATAAATTGCCGTACCGCGATTAGTAACAACTAGGTTAAATCGACCTTGTTTAACTGCTTCGCCTAATAGTGTAGGTCTCTGAAAGTTAGTGTTACTAAATGCGATTTGGATATCTGGTCTTGATGTGGTTATCTGAGCATAAGCTGCTGGGATAACTGCTGTACCAAGTACAGATGCAGTTACCACGCTCTTGATAGAGAACGAAAGCAACTGGAAGATGGTATTTACTTGAGAGTTTGCCATAAGTTTGTTGCAGAAGATGAAGGATGTCTTTTGGGATGAATGATTGTGTTGCAGCAGCAAATTGAGGAGAGAGTAATTAACTCAATCCTTGCTATGATTAGCTTTTTGAAAGTGAGGATATTTAATATCAACGTTTTGGCAACATTTCAGCCACAGGATGGAATAGAGCCAGGAATCTATGTATTAAACTCCAAATGTTTGCACTGTAAATTAAGCGATGCCTACGGCGGGCTACGCCTACGCATTTGCCAAAATGTCAAAATTGAGTTAATGACATTACTTTTTTACAGTGGAAATCTTGGTCTTGAGAGACATTGATAAACAACATATGTCTCTCAAAGGGCTACTCACTATTACTTATGGGTTGACAAACTATATTTTTTGTCAACGCATAAGTAATAAGTTACTATGCGTTAATTCTAAAAATTTAAAACTGGAACTCTGCTTGACTTTGTTGTTTACAACTTTTTTCTAGCCTGTTCTTTTTAGAATCAATAATTAGAATATGTTACAAAAATTAAATCCAAGTAAACAAAATACTAATTTTTAATTAAAAATAAATTATCTCCGGAAAAGAAATAAAGCAAGCATTTTTTCAAACTAAGTGATTTAAATTAATTACAGGGGATAGGCTCTGCATAGGTAAGGTACAGAAAGAAATAATTAACTACAAAGAAACGACACAATAAAGTTAATGCGTGAATTACTTAAATAAATTAGCAAACAAGCCAATTTAGTAAGTCAAACATCTTATGAATTGGGGAAAACACCAAAATGAGTAAGTCAAACCTCATTTTGAGTAAGTCAAACGTCATTCGACTTGCGAAAAACACCAAAATGAGTAAGTAAACTGGGGTTTGAGTAAGTCGGATGGCATTTTGCTGATAAAATATGAAGTTTTGAGAAAGCAATATGCCTTTTTGCTGATTAAAGATAAATTTAAATTAAATATGCGCTCGATATCACTTCTATCCTTCAGGCTACAACACAGGTGCTTGATGAACTCAGAGCAATAAAATTGCCAATGTAAACTTTGGTTTAAAGGTGAGCGATGTCTACGACGGGCTACGCCTACGCATCCTTACTCTACTATTGCTTACAGCTAATACTCCTACTGTCGGGCTTGGTATTAAAACCTCTGAGTGATATTTTCTTAACCTGTAGATTACCTAAAATTAACCTAATTCATGCCTTGATGTAACCTATCCTTACTTTAACTAACCGTTAATCTTCTATATATCTGCAATCTCACAAAAGTTTGTCAGAAATATTAATCTACAAAGCTGATCTGGGATCGGAGTTAATTAATGGTGTCAATTCGAGTGCGGCAAATCTCATTTGCAATTACTGCTGTGCTTTTAGGCTGGGGAGTGGGAATTTCGGTAGTAGAAGCTGCCCCGAAAACACTGACAGTTTATTCAGGGCGAGAAAAGGATATCATGAGTCCCCTGATTGAAAAAGCTAAGAAAGATTTGGGGATAAATATTGAGGTACGCTATGGTGACTCCACAGAATTAGCGATCGCTCTGATCGAAGAAGGTCAGAATAGCCGGGCTGATATATTTTATGCTCAAGATGCTGGTTCTTTAGGAGCGATCGCCAAGGAAAACCGAACCTTAGCTATCCCGACTCAATTACTCAACAAAGTTGATCGGCAATTTCGCTCTTCCACAGGGCAATGGGTTGGCATCTCTGGACGTGCGCGGGTAATTGACTACAACACCAAGCTTGTCAAAACCAGCGAACTCCCCACAAGTGTCATGCAATTGAGTGATCCGAAGTGGCGAGGTAAAGTTGGTTGGGCACCTACTAACGGTTCTTTTCTATCGTTTGTAACTGCAATGCGACTCTTAGAGGGCAATCAAAAAACCCTGGAGTGGCTGAAAGCAATGAAAGCTAATAATGCCAAAGCTTATAGCGGCAATAGTGCCATTGTGCAAGCTTTGGGACGCGGAGAAATCGCTTTAGGGCTAGTAAATAACTATTATCTATATCGATTTATCACAAAAGACCCAAAGTTTCCCGTAGCTATCCACCATACACGCGGGGATGCAGGAGCGTTGATTAACGTTGCAGGTTTAGCAGTGCTAAAGACAACTGACCAAAAAACTGATGCAGAAAAGTTTGTTGCCTATATGCTCAGTCCAG
The DNA here is from genome assembly GCF_041747015.1 of Nostoc sp. Lineage (GTDB taxonomy): Bacteria > Cyanobacteriota > Cyanobacteriia > Cyanobacteriales > Nostocaceae > Nostoc. The sequence continues at coordinate 11,771 of NZ_JBGTFY010000219.1, read as the reverse complement.
ATGTGCAGAAGTTCCTTACTCAAAAGTTTTACGAATATCCCTTAGTAAAAGGTATCCCAGTATCGCAAAAGCAACTTCCGCTCAATCAATTGCAGTCTCCTCAGCTTGATCTGAGCAAATTATCAGATATCAAAGGAACGCTTTCGTTAATCCAGGAGGCAGGTTTATTGTAACTAGGGACGAGAAGAAAACATACATCTTCGCCTACTTGCTCGATCGCAATCACAAGCCACGTAAGTCATGAACTAAAGGATGAAAATCCCTCCCAGCATCACCCAGTTACCCCGTCGCCGCTTCTATTTCTCTAAAAGAAGCAGAAAAGCCAATCATCCACCTTTGTTTCTTCTAGTCCCAGCTGGATTGACGGCTGTAGCGATCGCACTACCTCTAACTTACTTAGTGATGCGGATGGCTGGTGTAGGCGCAGAAGAGTTGTTGACTTTAGTATCACGTCCTCGGACGATCACAGTGTTATTAAATAGTGTTGGGTTAGCTGTAGCCAGCACTTTACTTTCAGCTGCGATCGCCGTACCATTGGCGTTTCTAACAATGCGGACAGATTTACCTTGGCGGCGATTTTGGCTGATTGTCACCACATTACCCTTAGCAGTGCCTGACTATGTAGGTGGTTTTGCCTTAATTGCGGCTTTCGGCCCCAAGGGTAGCTTATTGCAACTCTGGCTAGAACCTTTAGGAGTGCAGGAGTTACCAGAAATCTACGGTTGGACTGGAGCAATTTTAGGACTAACTTTGTTTTCCTATCCTTATTTATTGTTGAGTCTCCAGGCTGGATGGCAAGGCATTGATCCGGCGATGGAGGAAGCTGCTAGGAGTTTAGGTTCTAGCCAACGGGAAATCTTGTTTCGCATTACCCTACCTGCACTGCGTCCGTCAATTGTAGCCGGGGGATTATTAGTAGCACTGAATGCCTTACAGGATTTTGGCACAACTTCATTGATGCGGTTTGATACATTTACGCGGGCAATTTTTCTGCAATACAGATATACATTCGATCGCAATCAGGCGGCAGCACTAGCTTTGATGCTGGTGAGTTTAGTGTTGCTGTTGTTGTGGTTAGAATATAAAGCGCGATCGCGGGCAGCCTACTATAGTCGTGCTACTAAATCTTACCGTCTCCCACCATTGGTTCATCTCGGTGTTTGGAAAGTGCCTGCAATTTTATTTTGCTTCGCGGTGGCTACTGTAGGTTTAGTGTTACCAATAGGTGTAACTTTGTTTTGGTTGATGGAAGGATTGACAGGCAAAAGTATGGATACAATTGTCACCGTACCAGAACTGATGCAATTAGCTAAAGATTCAATAATAGCCGCAGGATTGGCAGCAATGATTGCTACCCTTTGCGCTCTACCAATAGCAATTCTTGCCGTCCGGTTTCCTAGTCGCATTACTACCGCCATTGAACGCTGTAGCTATATTGGCTTTGGTTTACCTGGAATTGTCGTTGCCTTTTCCCTCGTATTTTGGGGAGCAAATTACTTACCTTGGTTATATCAAACTTTGCCAATGCTAGTATTTGCTTATTTAGTGTTATTTGTTTCCCAATCTGTCGGCACATTGCGAAGTTCACTACTGCAAGTCAATCCCCAATTAGAAGAATGTGCCCACAGTTTAGGCAGAAACTCTTGGCAAACTTTCAGAGAAATTACCTTACCCCTAGTAACTCCAGGTGTGCTAGGTGGAGCAGCCTTAGTATTTCTTACAGCAATTAAAGAATTACCAGTAACCTTACTCTTAGCTCCAATTGGCTTTGATACTCTAGCCACCCACATTTGGAAAGCAACCGAGAGTGTTTCTTACAGTAATGCTGCTGCTGGTGCATTAGTCATGCTAGTGATTTCAGTTAGTTCCACCTTATTAGTACTAGCTCAAAATCGCAACACAGGACTTTCCATAGAAGTAAGCCGGAGTTTACAAAGAGAAGTTGATTAAATAATTCGTAATTTCTTCTTTCTTCCTTTCCTCCTTTGCGCGGCAGTCGCTACAACGGGGAGGCAGCGAGATCTTGAGGGTTTCCCCCATGAGTGACTGCCGTGGGAACCCCCGCAACACGCTGCCTAGCCTTTGCGTGAGATAAAAATAATCTGGTTTATTAGAGGTATAAAATTTTATGAATTGGGAAATCTTTCTTGCTAGTTTTGCCGGCTCTCTAATAGAATTAGTCGAGATTCTCGGTATAGTCATCGTTGTTGGTAGAGTCGCAGGTTGGCGTAACGCCTTAGTTGGTTCAGGTAGTGGAATTGCTTTAACAATACTTCTCTCACTCTTCTTAGGGAAAAGTTTGACTCTCATCCCCGTAGACATTCTCAGAATTGTTGCAGGAATTTTACTGCTGTTGTTTGGGCAAAAGTGGACACGCTCAATTATTAAATACTACGGTGGCATTCCCAAGCGTGGAGGTGACAAAGAAGACAGATTAGAAGAAGAACTAGCAAAAGAAGGTAATCAACCTGGTTGGAACTGGTTTGCTGTAGTTACTACATTTAAGGGAGCATTATTAGATAGTGTAGAGGTTGCGATCGCAGTAGTTACGTTAGGTGCTGCTGGAGGCAAATGGATAGATGCCATTAGTGGTACTTTGACTGCTGCAATTGGCTTAGGTGTGGTAGCATTTCTATTCAGAACTCCCCTCAAGCAAGTTCCTGTTAAGCCAATGAAGTTTGTCGCGGCAATGTTACTGATGGGATTTGGTACTTATTGGTTAGGTGAAGGACTAAATGTAGAATGGCCAGGTGGTGATTGGGCGATCGTTTGGTTGCCCCTAGTTTGGGGTGCTTTTATGGCTACGACTGCTGCATTCCTGCGCTGGCAGATTGGATTGCAGAAGCCGGAAGAGATTGTCGGTTAGGTTGCTATTGTCTATACGGTAGTTCAGTGGCTCCAAATCAAGAATAGTAGGTTGGGTTGAGGCAATGCGTTACTCAACAAAGCCTTGATAATGTTGGGTTTCGTTCCTCAACCCAACCTACGCCTACGCCAGTTTTAGTTTTTAGCCTTAACCCAAGCGTATTGATTTATAACCTTCTTAACTTTTTCTTAACTAAAACGTGGTCTTGGTGTCAATATAATAACTTTGCTCATTAATTAAACTTGTATCATGCAATACTCCCTCATGCCTGCGATTAGGTGCAATTCTATCCGTTTTCGCTCAAGCATTCAGTCTGGTTTTTGGCTCGTTTCAATGCTTGCTCCCTTTTTGTGCTTTACCTCTGCACAAGCTCAAGTAATTGGGCAAGATATCACTTCAATCACTACTGACACTGCTTTGTTGCCGACTACATCCATTAACAACGTTGTAGGTGATAGTGAATTCGCAGGCAGTACCTTTACTCTCAAGTTCGGGGGGCAAATTCAATCAATTACAGGATTGACAATCACAGGAGATAGGGCAACATTTAGATCCATCCCCGCTTTTGTGCAAATTCGCCGTAACCCTGCTACAGATGGTAGAAGGCTGGCTTACTACCAAGGCAGTTTCAACTCCTCCTCTAATACCTTTAACTTTCTTAGTTTTGGCCCACTTCCTGAAAAAACGCTGTTTAGTATAAACAATATCTTGGCAGGTCCAGATAACGTTTTTACTAACACAGGTGCAAATTTAGGCGGCACACTTTACAACGGTAACGCTAGCATCGAGCGACTTGACTTTGTACTTTTTAGGTCTGTGAAAGCAAATAATAAAATTGGCTTTACCATCTTCGAGCGCGGATTACCTACTGGGCACGATGGTTTCGGTATTGCAGCAATTACAAGTGTGAACAAAGACGGAAATCCCACTTCCTACGGGCCAATTTACGTGATAGCAGCTTCCACTTGGGGCAAAACACCACTGCAAGACCCGATTCCACAATATTATTTCTTGAACAATGCTGCCAATAATAATCGTAGAATTCCGGTAAACCCTGCGCTCACTATTCCACAAAACCAAGTTTTAGGAGGTATTCTAATTCGTACCGACGAACTTGTATTACCGGGACAAAAGGTCTACGGCTACTCTCTGTTTGCCCCTGATGTTACTTGTACTCCGCTAACACTGCTCAATGTTGCTAATTCTTGTTTTCCCACAAACACCGGAACGAACGGAGGGATTGATCTAGCTGCACCTAATCTAGGTGCTGTCTTTTTAAAGAGTAAATGAGCGGCGAAAAACTCGCAATTATGGGAGATTAAGCCACGACATCGCAACACTTTTGCTCAGTTGTGGTTTTTTCTTCTGGGCAAGTAAGCGATCGCCTGATATAGATTTTAATCAATGCCCATCAAGTAATAATGATAAAATTACTTATAAAATTGAGCGCAAGTAAGAAGAAAAATTAAGCAATAAAATTTCTGGTTTGCTTAAAGCGCCGTATTTATCAAGGTTGTAGCTAAGTGCGATCGCAACTAGATCATCCTAAAGTGGATAAGGGCTGCGCGGATGGCGATAAACCACACCGCAAGCGTGGCGAATAGGTAGAAGGAGAACCGAAGCATGACGAGATTAAATGTGCAATGGACAGCGCTATGCAATGCGCGAAACACAACGAAGACCCATGCAGCATTCACATACACCGAATCCACCTGATTCGTGATAAAGAGATATAGCACAAGCGCATAGAAAAGTACCGGAATCTCGAACAGATTCTTTAAGTTATCTGATGGATTGGATACGTTTGGTGGCGAAATCTGAGCTAGTGTGCCAGGTACAGCAAGGTCTTTCGGGCTGATCTTTCTACTTATGATGAAACTGATCCGACGGATGTACATATACACCCAGACTAGGAGTGTTAGAAACACTGTCGCAAAGAAGGGACTGAAAATTGCATCTTGTGTCATTTCCACCTCTCAAACTTGATCATCAGTGATAAACCTTGCTCTACGTAAGTCAGCGTCTTTAAGGCTGGTGCTATCAAGGTTTGCATTTTTAAGATTAGCACTTTAAAGATTAGCGTTTATCAGATCAGCAAACCCTATAATTCAAGATTAGGATTCTCTGAATAACGCATAGGCGTAGCCCGTCGTAGACATCGCTAGCTTTCAACTCAACGATACACTAAAATCAATGCGTGAATTACTTAAATAAATAAGCAAACAAGCGAATCTAGTAAATCAAATGTCAATACGGTTCGGTTAAGGTGCATAGTTTTTAAAGATCCCCCTTAGTCCCCCTTAAAAAGGGGGAAATAGAGTCATTCTTAGCCCCCCTTTTTTAAGGGGGGTTGGGGGGGATCAAGTCTTATCCGAACCATATTGAGTCAAATAAGCTTTTACTTGCGGAAAATACCAAAGTCAGCAAGCAAACTGGGGTTTGAGTAAGTCAAATGAGCTTTTGCTTGCGGAAAACACCAAAATGAGTAAGTCAAATGAGCTTTTGAGTAAGTCAAATAAGCTTTTACTTGCGGAAAACACCAAAATCAGCAAGCAAACTGGGGTTTGAGTAAGTTAAATGAGCTTTTGCTTAAGTCAAATGCCATTTTACTTACTAAATATGAAGTTTTGATAAAGTAATATGCCTTTTTACTGACTAAATATAAATTTCAGTTGAATATGCGTTGCTTGCGGCGAACATAATCATCGCCTCGCTTATATTTTTCAAGCTGCAACACAAGTACTTGATGCACTCAGAGCAATAAAATCCTCAAACTATTGCTACGCATATCATGATTTATTTGTCAAGATTAAATTTGGTTTAAAGGTGAGCGATGTCTACGACGGGCTACGCCTACGCATCGTTATTTTTTTTAACTGTTATTCACAGTTAAACTCCTACCGTTAGGTTGTTGAGTGCTGATTTAGAACCACTAGTAAAAGAATTTCCTATGAAAATTTTTCAGTAACCTTACCTTACCTTTCTCTTAACCCAAAAATAGGACTATCTGCAATGTAGGTAAATTTTGATGTTTAAACACAGCAAATGCAAAATTTCAAGCGTAAACGATATCTCCTACTCAGTCTGCTAGCAGTAGTAGTAGTAATCGTAAGTGGTATCCAAGTAGTTAGCGCCGTGCTTCCTACTAGCCCGGTTGGCAACCTTCCCGAAGGTGGGGCATTATTACCCACAGGTCAAATAATTACACCTACAGCAGCACCAGGCTCAACGTTTGGACGTTTGGCAACTGGTTTGCGTCCAGATGGTAATGCTGATGCTGCCGAAGCTGTAACCACAGCACTCAGCCCTGATGGTAAAACTCTACTGGTGCTTACCAGTGGCTATAACCTAAACTTCCGGGATCAAAATACAGGTGCTAACCTTACTTATCCTGTCTTAGACCCTTTAACTGGCAAACCCAGTGCTGAAATAACTCGAAAAGCCGAATGGGTTTTTGTCTATGACGTTAGCAACGGTAAGTTGGTTAAACGGCAGCAGCTCAACATCCCTAATACATATAATGGTTTAGCTTGGGCAAAAGACGGCACTCGCTTTTATGTATCAGGCGGTATTGACGATCGCGTTTATGCTTATGCATCTAATGGCAGCCAGTACTTGCCAGATGCTCCCTTCATTTTACTAGGTCACAATTCTGAACAAACTGCGCCTTTCCCTACCTATGATGGTGGTTTGTTGAAAGACACCCCAGCTGAACTTGCATCCACAGGAGCAGTTGTAGCGGGTCTTGCGGTCAGCAAAGATGGCAAAACGTTAGTAGCTGCTAATTTTGAAAACGACTCAATATCAATTGTTGATACTACTAACCGTAAGGTACTCAAGGAAATTAAGTTCTTTGTTCCAGGTGGTAAAGTAGCAACCGGAGAATTTCCTTTTGATGTCGCCATCAAGAGTGCAGAAAATGGTGCAGCAGCTAAAGTCTTCGTTACTAGCCAGCGCGATAACGAAGTGCTTGCTGTTAACATCGCTTCTGGGCAAACTACCCGTATCCCCGTAGGTAGCCAACCAAACAAAGTAACGCTTTCAAACAACCAAAAGCGACTATATGTAGCTAACGGTAATAGTGACTCGGTTTCAGTTATCGACACAAATACTAATAGCGTTGTCCAAACTATCTCTCTATCTCGAACGAGTGATAAGTACAAAGGAGCAAACCCTAACTCTGTAGCGTTGAGTCCAGATGAACGTCAGCTTTACGTGACTCTAGGCGGTGAGAATGCTGTTGCTGTTGTAGACTTGCAATCATCTGGTAAGGTGATTGGACGTATCCCTACTGGCTGGTATCCCAACTCTGTAAGTGTTAGTAAAGATGGTCAAAAGTTGTACGTTGTAAATGCCAAGAGTAACTCTGGCCCCAACCCCTCAGCTAACCGAACAACACCAGAGGGACTAGCACGCAACACAACTTTTAGAAATGAATACAACTGGGCTTTAGAAAAAGCTGGAATCTCAGTTATTCCAGTTCCCAAAGGTGGAGCTTTAGCTACCCTTTCAGAACAGGTAGATAAAAATAACGGTTTCTACAATCGTCGTCCTGACCGGACGATGAAGTTTCTCCAAGACAAGATTAAACACGTCATCTACGTTGTTAAAGAAAATCGTACCTACGACCAAGTACTCGGCGATTTACCTGTTGGTAATGGCGATCCCGGATTGGCTTTATTCCCGCAACCAGTTTCACCCAACCATCACAAGTTAGCTCTTGACTTTGTGACTTTTGATAACTTCTATGATTCTGGTGAATCAAGCGGTGTGGGCTGGAACTGGTCTACTTATGGACGGACTACTGATTTCACTGAAAAAAGTCAGTCAGTACTTTATGGCAACGCTGGGTTTAACGGTCTGACATACGACTACGAAGGTACTAACCGTAACATCAACCTTGTCACACCACAAACTTCTTCTAATCCTTCCCAATTCAATACACGATCAACCGGAGTATTAGATCCCTCTGGTCAATCTTCTATTTTGCCTGGAGATCAAGACGTAAATGCTCCCGTAGGTGATGGTGAACTGAATGCAAATGCTATCGGTGGCTATCTTTGGGATGCAGCATTGCGGGCTGGTAAGACTGTACGTAATTACGGTTTCTTTGTTGATGGCAACTACGGTACTGCCCAAGCAGATCCCACAAAACCAGATCCTTTGAACCCGCTTTACATCCCCATTTCTCCAACTCCTGCTGCTGATAACATTCAACAAGCTGTAGCCGCTAAAACTGTATTGTTGGATAAAACTGACATCTATTTCCGCGGATACGACCAAAAGAATCCTGACATCTATCTCTACAACGAATGGGTAAGAGATATTGATAGCTATCTAGCAAGAAATGAATTGCCCAACTTGTCATTAGTACGTCTACCTCACGACCACTTTGGTAATTTTGGTAACGCCTTAGCTGGTTTGAATACTGCCCCACTGCAAATGGCAGATAATGATTATGCTGTTGGTTTGCTAGTAGAAAAAATCTCCAAGTCTTCACTGTGGAAAGATACAGCGATCGTTATTGTAGAAGATGATTGCCAAAACGGCCCTGACCACGTTGATAGTCATCGCTCAGTAGCCTATATTATTTCGCCTTACACCAAGCGAAATGTCGTAGTCAGCACTAACTACAACACTGTCAACCTAATACGGACAATGGAGGATTTCCTGAACATTGGTTATTTAGGAATCAATGACGCCAATGCCAAACCAATGTCGGATGCATTCACTAGAGAACCAAACTTTACTCCTTATAAAGCTGTCGTCCCAGGTAACTTGTGTGCGGCTCCTGTAGATCCCAAACTAGTACCAGCTTGCCAAGACAAGAATGTAGAAAAGACAGCAGCTATTGCTTCTCTGCGTAACGAACAGTGGTGGGCGCAAGCAACCAAGGACTTCAACTTTGAAGTTGAAGATAAGGTAGATCCTGAAAAATTCAACCGCGTGCTTTGGGCTGGCGTTAAAGGCGACAATGTGCCTTATCCAACAGAGCGCAACCATGCCAATCTTCGCCAAAATCGCGCTCAACTAGTCGAAAAATGGAGTTTGAGTACAGATAATCTCTCTGCTCAAGCAAACTAATCAGCTAAGGCTTGATTCTCCCTAGCCTCCTTTAAAAAGGGGCTAGGAAGAACATAGGGAATTAGGAATTTTACATAGTTTCCGTGAACATTGCTCGCAAAAATTTATCTTGAAGGAAATTGATATGAAATTGATCTCACAATTAACGCTTGCTACTAGCTGCGCTTTAGTTTTTGCTACCGTGGGTGCTAAATCGGTATCTGCCGCACTTGTTAACTACGCTTTCACCGTCGATAGTCCTATAACTAAAGGAGAAGGCTTTTTTAGCTTTGATGATTCGACTTTCAGTAACGGTAATTTTCCGGTAGCACTAGTTGAGTCACTAAGTTTTCAATTCGACAATGACTCTAATGTTTACACCAAAGAAGATGATACTGAATATCCAGATTATCCTATCGTATTTCCAACCACATTCTTAACAGGTACGGAATCTGTTGGATTGCAATATGTATTCCTTGATAAAGCTAATCCTTCGATCACATACACAATTGATGGAGATGAGTTTGCGAATAATACCCAAAGCAGCCGAAATACAGTTTCTTACAGACAAGTTCCTGAACCTACAGCTTTAGGTGGCACTTTTATCGCTTGCAGCATCGGCTTGCTGATGAAGAGAAAGTTAACATTAGACAAAAAAGTTAAAGCTTAACTTTAGCTTTAGCTTTCAAGGTTGGGAAATGTGGTAAATCTAAAATCTACATTTCCTAGCTAAAAGCATTGTCTTGCAAGAACTAATAAAATTCTGGTAAAAGTGCTGAAGGTAAATGATTTGTAGCTAGATATTATTTTTTCTGATTGCGATCGCTCTAAAAAATTTATGTCGAAGTTTTAGGCTTTTCGATTATTCAACAGACATTCCGTGCCGAGTATATATTCAACCAGTATTTGTATTTATATTTATTTATCCGATAAATCTTAGACTCTTGGGATAACTCAATGTTAGCCTGGTAGAGATTTGCGTATAATTGTAGCGTTTTATGTTGAATTAGGTTGACTTACTGATTATTGTGATGGTTGTGAGTTAATTTTACAGGCATCTGTAGGTAAAGAAAGTTGTGTTTGATCGCTTGTTCAATGCAGAGAAGCAAGTTTTTGATCTATTCTGGAAGAAATAGCCATCCAAAAAGCGCGGAGAATCATGGTTGTGAAGTTGCAGCGACCAATTTTAGTGGGAGGATTGGGACTGTCCTTTTCTCTGTGGATGTTACAAAGTTGGCATCATTCAATAATGCAGGTGGGTGAGTTTGGTTTATTCAGTGCCTTAGCATTTGGCGGTGGTTTGTGGTTATTCCGACAAAATCAGCTAAAAAATAGCTTAGAGCCGCTAGATGGTATGCTGGTTGATCGGGCGACTGTGGAAAGTGCGATCGCTAAAACTGAAGCCGTAATAAACCAACTGGCAAAAGAAGCAGAAAACCATCCGGCGTTACAGACACTCAGAGAACAAGTTGCCCAATTGTTGTTGGAGTTAGACAGGCAAGAAATTAAAGTGGCTGTTACTGGCGGTAAATCCGTGGGCAAAAGCACTTTAATTCAAGTACTAGAGCAAAATTTTGGATCTGTAAATTTTGTTTCTCTACAAGAGACAGCACCTTTATTTAGAGAAGCGGGTGACAATTCAGATGCAGCTGTTTTAGCAGAAGTCGCAAAATCTGATTTTGTTCTGTTCCTGACAAACGGTGATTTGACAGACTCAGAATTTCAAACCTTACAGCAGCTAAAAGTAGCAAATCAGCCGCAAATGCTGGTTTTCAATAAACAAGACCAATATTTAGCCGATGAAAGCGCCAGCATCTTGCTGTCATTGAAACATCGGATACAGGGAAATGTAGTTACAACTGCGGCCTCTCCCATTGCCATCAAAGTCCGAAAGCACGAGACTGATGGTTCTGTACAAGAGTGGATGGAACAACCAGCACCAGATATCCAGCAGTTGACGCAGCAGTTGGGTGAAATTTTGGCACAGCAAGGACAACGCCTGGTTTGGGTGACTACCATCAGGAAAGCAGGTTTGTTGAAAGCTGAGGCGAAAACCTGGCTAAATGGAACCAGATGCGATCGCGCTACCCCAATTATTGAACAATATCAATGGATAGCTGCTGCTGCTGCCTTTGCTAACCCAGTACCAGCCCTTGATATTTTGGCGACTGCGGCAATTAATGCTCAAATGGTAATGGATTTGGGTAATATCTATCAGCAGAAATTTTCCTTAGAACAGGCACAAACGATAGCTGGCACAATGGGAAGTTTGATGCTGAAACTGGGTTTAGTTGAACTTTCTACCAAGGCGATTAGTACTGTTCTTAAAAGTAATGCCGTTACTTTTGTTGCTGGTGGCGCAGTGCAGGGAGTAAGTGCAGCTTATCTGACCAGAGTAGCAGGGTTAAGTTTAGTTGAGTATTTCCAACAGCAGGAAATAGCGATCGATTCTGGAACTAGTTTAAATTTGGAGAATTTGCGGCAAACCTTGCAAAAGGTGTTTGGGCAAAATCAGCAAATGGCTTTTCTGCAAGGGTTTGTTAAACAAGGTGTGAAGCGTTTGTTGCCAGAGGTGCAGCCGGTTGAATTAATTGGTGTTCAGAAGGGGGCAGGATAATCTTACGCAGAGGCGCAGTGTTTATCTTAGCGCCTTTGCATAAACCTGTGATTGTATAAATTAGCAATTTATGCAAATAGACATTAGTGACATACTCCTACACTGACTGAGTACAGTACAGTGTAGGCTTCTCACCCAGTCCAGCTATTGCTTCGGAGGCGATGAGCTTTGTTTAGAGTCCACGAGATGCCCCTCCGCAGACTTTGTAGCTTGCTTCCCTGAAAG
>NZ_JBGTFY010000218.1:0-6890 GCF_041747015.1 Nostoc sp. | reverse complement strand
GCGTAGTAGCAGCATTAAATGTGGGTAAAGTCCGCTCTTGAACCATTATTTTTGAGTATCCCTGTTGTACAACTTAAAGTTATGGTCTTAAATAAATTGGTCAAATCGGCGAAAGCCGCCGCTTCGACTTCTCGCTGAGTGGGAAGATTTATAAGTACTACTTCTTATTTAGGACTCCTGAATATTCCCCTTTCATAGATTAGCAATCAAGATAGACTGCTTTCTGCATATCCATTAACAATTTAAAAAAAAAGGACACGAAAGTTTCTATACTTAATGATGGGTAATTGTAATTAAAGGTTAATTATGATATTATTTTGTTCTCCTGTTATCAGGGTTAACCCCCAGTAGCGACATATTAATGACCGCATTAAGTAAATTCCAGAAAAAATCAATTATATAGGTTCCTGCGATCGCAAAATTTATACCGTTTCTAAAAGCGGTAGTTGTGTTTTAGGGCATCAAGGGCTAATACTAGTCGTGTTAAACCAAAAATACTAAGAATTAAGACAAAAGACTGAGCTTTTCTAGGCGAAAGCAAAAAATTAGTACTAGAATGTGACTCAAAATTTAGGGAAGGCACAAAACAAGTTGTTGCAATATACACTTGTAAAGTAAATTCTACACGGCATTATTATGGCACGGTTTTACAGGACTGGAACGCTCTAGGTGAATTATGTTGATCACGGTGCAGGGGAAGTAGGCTGTGCGAATTCCGCTAGATTACTACCGAATTTTAGGACTACCGTTAGCGGCAAGTGATGAACAGTTGCGGCAGGCATATAGCGATCGCATTGTGCAATTGCCAAGACGTGAGTATTCTCAAGCAGCAATTTCTTCTCGTAAACAACTCATAGAAGAAGCTTACGTGGTTTTATCAAATCCAAAAGAACGCAGTTCCTACGATCAGCTTTATCTTGCTCATGCATATAACCCTGATAACCTTGCTGCTGCCGCAGTAGCACTGGAAAATCGTCCAGAAAGCCCCAAGAGAGGTATTGACACCCAGAGTCTGGGTATCGAAATTACCCAAGACGAGTTAATCGGTGCTTTATTAATTTTGCAAGAGCTAGGAGAATACGAACTTGTATTAAAACTAGGTCGTCCGTACCTAGTGAATAAAAAGGGTGTCTCAAGTACTAGAAAGGGCAATAATCTAGCAGACGAAGAAATACACGAAAGCGCTGAACGTCCAGATGTGGTTTTGACTGTTGCCCTTGCCTGTCTAGAACTAGGGCGGGAACAGTGGCAGCAAGGTCACTACGAAAATGCCGCCATATCCCTAGAAACTGGTCAAGAACTGCTATCACGCGAAGGGTTATTCTCTAGTGTCCAGGCGGAAATTCAGGCGGATCTTTACAGATTACGACCATATCGAATTTTAGAGTTGCTGACACTATCTCAAGAGAAGACTGCCGAACGACGCCGAGGCTTGGAATTATTACAAAACCTCTTAGAAGACCGTGGTGGGATTGATGGCACAAGCAATGATGAATCTGGTTTAAACATAGATGATTTTCTGCGATTTATCCAGCAGTTACGCAACCACTTAACAGTTGCAGAACAGCACAAGTTATTTGAAGCAGAAAGCAAACGTCCTTCTGCTGTTGCCATTTACTTAGCTGTCTATGCCTTAATCGCACGGGGATTTGCTCAACGGCAACCGGCTTTAGTTCGTCAAGCCAGGCAAATGCTCATACGTCTGGGTAAACGCCAAGATGTACATTTGGAGCAGTCGCTATGTGCGTTACTCTTGGGACAAACCCAAGAAGCAACTCGGGTTTTAGAACTTAGTCAGGAGTACGAAGCTTTAGCTTTTATTCGGGAAAAATCTCAAGACTCTCCAGATTTGTTGCCGGGGCTGTGTCTGTATGCAGAACAGTGGTTGCAATACGAAGTGTTTCCACATTTTCGAGATTTGGCAAACCAGCAAGCTTCGCTAAAAGACTACTTTGCCAACCAACAGGTGCAAGCTTATTTAGAAGCACTACCAACGGATGCAGAAACAATTAATGAATGGGCTGTAATTAACCCCCAGTCTTTTCCTCAGCAACAGCCAAATAATCCCCGTTTTTACAACAATTCAACTGGGGTTTCAGGGCAATTTAATCACGGCAGAACACCTGACCCAGATTTGTTAGAAACACCAACAAAAGAAAGACCCGAATATTCAAACTTCTCACAACCCAGATGGAATTCATCTGGGAGTATAAAATCAGAAGTTCCTACTGCCGAACGTCTTACCAGAGTCACTAATCAGCATTTGAATGGTTCAGCTAAAACTGCTGCATCGAGTCATAACCAAAAGCGTAGGAGGAAAAAACCTACTCAATCTGCTAGCCGAGAACGTGCACCAGATAATCGTCCTCGTTCTCGTCAGCCTCGGCGACGGCGAACTTTTGCTAACACTGTAGAAGGGAAAACACGGCTGGTATGGAAAGTGTTTATTTCTTTAGTGAGTATATTAGTTTTTTGGGTGTTAGTTACAACGACTTTTGGATGGTTAAAAAATCTGTTTTTTCCTACACCATCTGCGCGTAATTTACATTTGTTCGTACAGATAAATCAACCACCAACATTTATTCCCGACCGAAACAGTAAACCACAATCACCAGAAGGTGTTTTAACAGATACAACGGCAGAGGAAGTTATTCAGACTTGGCTATCTACTAAAGCCGCAGCTTTAGGTGCAAATCATGATATTGATAGTTTAGGGCAGATTTTAACTGGTCCAGCCCTGTCTCAATGGCGGCTAATTGCTCAACAAGATAGGTTAGACAATCGCTACCGAAAGTACAACCATAGTCTGAAGGTGGAATCTGTAGATAAGATTGATTTATTCGCAGACCGCGCTGTAGTGGAAGCTACGGTAAAGGAAGCGACGCAGTTCTATGAAAATGGTCAGTTTAAAGAGTCTTCTGACGATAATTTACGAGTCCGATATGATTTGATTCGATATAAAGGTAAATGGCGTATCCAGAGTATGTCGGTTGTCGATCAGATAGTACCAATTATTTAAGAGCGTGCATAGAATATTCTTACTAAATCAGCATTTCCGGGATCTTGTTGGTATAAGGATAGTTTTTTAGCATAAAAGAAATCAAAGTCATACTTACAGTTTTAAGAATCTTGCCGATGTCATTGTTTGCAAAATTTGGTAACTGAGCGATCGCCTTTTTAACGTTAAGTTGACACCAATGAGCAACGCTAAACCCCTACCCACGCATTTGTAACATTATTAAAGTGAAATGGTATAACGCACCATTTCAGGTTTTCACTGCTTTACGAAAGTTGTAATGTATCATACATTTTGTCAATTCTCAAAGAGAACTTTGACATCAAAAATTACTTTTATCAATATAATTTTAGCAAAAAAGTTAAACAAGCCTCCATCTTTGGGAACAATAAACCTATCGAATCTCAGGTAAGTAGGTCAAAAGCATTGAGTGATGAAACGACGGAACTTTTGTACCCCTCTGTGGAGAAATTGGTTAAGGAGATTGTGGCGGTTAACCACGCTTGGAAAGTAGCTCGTGAATTATTTGGACAAGATTCACCCCTATCTATTTCTTCGCGGGATTTAAAAACCTGTTTGCAAGTTCGTTTGTTGCGAAGCTATGCACCAGAAAAGGTTTATCTAATTGAAGATGAACAATCAGAAGGTGAACCCGTTTACAGCTTATGTCTCCGAGAACCTATAGGAAACCGCCTGTATGCAGAACATCTGCCAATTCAGATAGCTGAAGAAGTTCTTACGGATAAAGAATTAGAGAAATTCAAAAAGATATAACCAAGATAAACAAGAGGGGTGTAGCGTGGAAATAGCAAAAGTTTGGGACATTATTTGGGATAACGAACCTTTTCATTGGGCAACTGCTTTTGTATTAGTAGTTGCAATTTTTGTCGAACTTTACACATTATGGCAGTATTGGCGCTCAGAGTGTGGCATAACTGGAACCTCGATTAAATTTTTGAGTAATTTGAAAAAGGGTAAAAATGGTAAAAATGTCAATCTTTTAGAAAAGGATAGTCTTTGGTTTAAAGACCATCTAGGAACTGATGACTCTAGTAGATTCCGACAACAAGATGGTAAGTTCATACTGATAAAGTATCCATCTGTCTTAGCCCATGCCATACCTCGTAGTTCCTTGCGCTTTGTGATAACCTTGTGTACCGCGATCGGCGTTTTAGGAACCTTTTACGGTATACAAGAGGGACTCCAAGGAATCAATTTATCTACAGAAAATCCTAAAGAATTGATGACTGCCAGTAAAGGGCTACTAGTAGGAATGAAAACAGCTTTCTCCACTTCCCTAATGGGGCTTGGTTCTGGTAGCTTGTTTACTCTAGTTTTGTTTGGGTGTGATTCGCTACGGCAGAAACGGCGTGATAGTTTGCGTCATAGACTTAAAGCGATCGCAACTTTAAAAACGGCAGACAATAGCAACCATGAAGTAGCTGAAGCACTTAGTCTTGTAGCAAAAAGTTTGACTGGGTTAAAGCAGCTAAATGCAGAAGGCATTGGTCAAGCTGTAGGTAGGAGTATTGCAGAACAATTCGCAGGTTTAAATCAGTTGTCAGCCCAAGCTATAGGTCAAGCTATAGGTCAGCAGATTAAGCCAGCCTTGGGAGAAATGTTCAAAGAACAGAAAAAACTCCGAGAAATTCAAGAAAACCAGGGACAGAGAGTTTTAGAAGAACTCATCAAAGATTTGCGAGTTCAGGTACTCGAACCGATTGCAGATCGACTAGATAAAAGTGCAGAGTTAACCCAGCAAGCTTCCGAAGCTGTGCTGACTCTGCATAGAGAATTGGGTGGTATATCTCAAAATTTGGCAAGTTCCATCCTGACAATTCAGAACTTTCAAAAAGAGACTTTGGTAGAACTCCAGAGATTTGCTAACAATTTGGGAGAGACTCTAAATCAATTTCAAACAGATACAAAAGGTGTATTACAACAAACAGCCGACGAAATTAATCGAGCTGTAGATCAGAGTATCCAGGGAATGACAGCCCAGCGAAGTGCTTTTGAAACAAGTGCAGTGCAAGCTGCTGCTACCTTCCGAGGAATTCGAGAGGAACTGCAAACAGCACTACAAGAACGCGCAGTAGTAGAAAAGCAGATGCTTCAAGCTACTCAGACTGGAATCATCCAAATTCTCACCCAAGCAAATAGAACCTTTCATGAGCAAACTAATACTCTAAAAACAGTGGGTGATCAAGCTTCTGGATTGATGAATGATGCGAAGGATAATCTTCTGGCTACTTTAGGAAATATCGACGCAACACTCACAGCAACTCGCCATACAGTAGAAGATGATTTAACAAGATTTAGGGAAGAATATCAAGCGAATTTACATATGTTTTTTCAAGAACAAAACAACTTACTTGAGGGGACACTAGGCAGACAACAGGAAGGATTATCTGGGGTTGTGAACAATCTTGATCAAGTCTTCCGAGAGGAATTTGAAAGACGTAGTGAATTGACTCGAGAAATAGACGAAAGTATGATTAACATTCAGAGGTCTGTCGAACAAATTAACAGATTAGTTAGTGCAGCTGGATTAAATGATGCACAACGACTAATGCAACTAGAAAATCTTGCTCGTGATATTGGTCAGCAAGTGCAAATAGTAGACAATTCATACAGGGATTTGAATCAAAAATTTGACAATAGTCTTCAGTCTTGGCAGGGTCATCTCGAAGTTTCTATGCAAAGGACTGTTGACTCACAGTTAAGCTTTTTCCAACAAGCAGATACTTCTATGGCTAGAGTTTGCGGACGTTTACTAGAGACAGCAGAAGTTCTGGCTGCTGCAAATGATAATCGCCCATTTCGTAATGCAGGAAGCAATCATGGATGATTTTATCAGAGGTGAAATTGATGCAGATATTATAGAAGATGATGACTCTAGTATCTATCTGTCTATTGGCGATCTGATGTCTAGTTTACTAATGTTTTTTGCTTTGCTATTTATTACTGCACTACTCCAGCTTGCACAAAAGGATGTACCAAAACGGGTAGTAATTGGTAATGTTGTGGGACAGATGAAAAGCAACAATATCAATGTCAAAGTAAACCCGGAAACTGGGGATGTCAGTATCCAAGAATCAATTCTTTTTGCCAAGGCAAGTACAGAACTTAAACCAGAAGGTAAAGCCTTTCTACGCCGCTTTATTCCTGTTTACAGTGGTGTGATTTTCTCCAAACCAGAATTTGATCAGGAAATTAGCCGCGTAGTTATAGAAGGTCATACTAGCTCGGAAGGAGATGACAAAACCAATCTACAACTAAGCTTGTTGCGAGCATCATCAGTTTACACATACATTTTTTATGATATGAATTTCCCTACCAAAGCACCTTTAAGTCAAAAAATATTAGCTGCTGGTCGGGGAGAAATCGAATCTGACAAAAAACGTGATAATCCAGGCGATCGCAAAGTAGTTTTCCGCTTTCAGTTTCGCAGTGATGAGTTAAAGAAAGATATCCTGAAAACCTCTCTTTAAAGGAGCTAAAACATTGAATTCTCAGTTTTCCATTCCTTCTCTACCTCAAACTCCTCAGTGTAGCCCTAATCAACTTATTCAGCTTGCAAGTAACTTACCAGATGCAACAATATCAATACCAAGTGTTGATAAAATATTGGAAGCTATTGAACAGGGTAAAGCTGATCAAGTAAGTCCATTGGACTGGATTTACTGCATCTATGCTAAAGCACAGTGGGATCAGCAAAATCTTGACCGATGCAGGAAAACATCAGCAGCTATTTGGAAGGTAGCAATTTATAATTCATGGCTGCAACATCAGCTATTGTGGCGTTTAGCTCTTTATTATGGTGATCAGCAAGAACAGGTGTTAGCACAGTCTTTAGCTGAATCTTTTGATGTCT
>NZ_JBGTFY010000217.1:0-3840 GCF_041747015.1 Nostoc sp. | reverse complement strand
CGCAGTTTGGGCTTCTACAATTGGTTTTACTTCCTGAATTGGCGGTTTTAGTTTCTCTGAGTTATCACTTGCTTGAACTGAAATAGACTCATCCTGCCATCCATTATTGTTGGATAGTTGGTCTTGAAGAGTACGTGGTGGGTCACCAGTTCCAATGATCACAAAACTACTTGCCGCTATGCCTGAACGTCCTTGGCAAACTGATACAATTTCTGGAGTCTCTGAAATTCCTTCTAGCTGTACTTTATTGAAATTAAAATTAGTGAACCGAGCATCAACTTGAATTGTGCCATCAATTCCTAACTGCGAACTCGCTTCCAATCGGCTGTTAGGTGAAACGAAGAATGCCATAGCATTTATATCTATATTTCCGCCTCGTCCCTTAAAAGCGTTGGCTGTAATACTGCTATTTTTTATTGCAACTAGGATATCTGTGTTGATAGTGATATTGCCACCATCGCCATCTGTACCAAGTTGTCCAGCAGTTGCAGAGATAGTGCCATTGTTTAATTGAAGAATGTTTGACTGAACTGCAATATTCCCTCCTTCTCCGATCGCAGTGGTGGCACTGATTCCTCCGTTATTGGTAATATTGATTCCATTGGCGTTAACTTGAATACTCCCGGCGTTGCCAAGACCGTCATTGCGGACACTAATCAGGGCGTTGCCAGTAATATTCAAAAGAGGAGTATTAATAGCTATATTTCCTGAGTTACCAGAAGGAATGGGAGGAAGTCCGAATAAATTCCGTATGATTTGAGACTCGATATTAGCTGATGAAATTACTAAGCTAGGATTTGGAGAACTAGGCACACCTTTTATATCTATGGAATTTGAAGCATTTATAGTAACACTTCCACTATCACCACTTGCTAAGGTAGAAGAATCAATCCTGCCCCCGTCTCGAACTATTAATCTTGATGTATTGACTGTTAAATTACCTGCGTTACCAGCATTCAAAGTTGTAGCAGATAAAATACTTGGTTGAAAGGTAATTGGTGCATATCCCTCGACTATTACAGAGTCAGTTGCATTTATCGTTACGTCTCCTCCTCTACCAGTTCCTAATGTTGAAGATCCTATTGCACCACCACCTGTAGCGATAAGTCCTTGCGTTGATACCGCAATGTTGCCAGCATTTCCAGAACCAAATGTTCCAGCAGTAATAAGACTAAAAACACCGGAATTGAGAGGTGAAACTCCGACTAAATTTACAGAGTCAGTTGCATTTATAATTATATTGCCACTGTTGGCAGGACTAAATGTCAAAGAATTTATTTGCCCTCCATCCCGAAGAATTAATCTTGTAGTTGATATTTTTATGTCTCCAGATTTGCCGATTCCTATAGTTTCATTCCGTAAACTACCGGCAATTTTAGCAACTGGATCAGTGCCACTTATGTCTAAGGAGTCGGAAGCATTTACTTGTAACGTTCCTCCTGGCAATAATCCTTGATTTTGAATTAAAATTACGGAACCGTCAGTAAGTGTAATCTTTTGTCCTTGTACCTGGATAGAACCGCTACTAACGCCACTAGCATTAACTAAAGCACGTTTTGATAGTTGAATATCCTGAAAAGAAGCTGTATTTTCGTAGGATAAATTCCAGCCAGAGGATGTTTGTATTAGGTTGACTAAACTATTCTTTCCCACACTACCTAGTTCAACCCTTCCACTTTCGGCTGTTATAATGCCGCCATTTAAAATCACATTTCCCCCAACTAATGCTATTGTGTTTGTTGGCTGAACTCGTAAACCTCTAGAGGCATTTTGTCCGACTGCTGGGGAGAATCGTGAACCAATTACGCTATGTCCTATCCCTTCAACACGGATTGCTTCAGAGTTATTCCCAAATTGCAGTCCAACTGGTGTGCTTATAGTCAGGAGCGGTGTAGTTTGGGAGTCTCTATACGTGAATTGAAAGCCATCAGCAAACCTGATACTGTTTGCTGTACTGCTAATAAAAGAACCACCAATATTTAACTGGGCATTTTGACCAAAAACAATTCCATTAGGATTGATTAAAAATAAATTTGCTGAACCATTAGCACGAATTAATCCATCAATACTAGAAGCTGAATTGCTAGTGACTCTGCCTATAATATTTTCAATACCAATTGAATTATTAAAATAAGCTGTACTTCCGGTAGGGATAGAAAATTCTTTAAAACTATGAAATAAATTACCGCCTACTGTTGTTCCTTTTTCTATAATTCTAGTATTATTTTCTAACTTTATACTTGTGTTGTTAGGCAATGTGCTATCTGGAATAATCTGAGATCGAGATGGAGCATTGGTCAGCAGATTATAGACCAAAACAGTAGCAGAAATTATTAGTAAATTATTATAATAGAATCCCATACTAAAATAACCTTTTTAAATTAAAATAAATCCAATTTGGTTTTTAAAAACAAATAATTATGGCTCGTATTTCATAAACATTACAAAACCCTTTAGCAATCTCTTTCTTACTTGAGATAGAAAAAACTTAGATTTAAGTGACGGCGGTAAATCCTCGTAATTAACATTTACAAAACATCTTTTTGTGTAAAAATTTATTAATTCCTTTTTTACGCATTTTAAATAAAGAGGCTGAGTAGCTTGAGTAGATAAATGCTCTGCTAAAAAAGTTCCTAGCCCCTGATTTCGGCAGTCTGGGACGACATATAAACTACCTAATTCTTGTGCAAAAGAAAAATTTCGTAGTTGTCCAAATGCCACTAAGCGACCATCATATTCAATTATCCAAAACTGTTGCAACTTGAGTTGGGTTGCATCAAGTCTGGCTTTAACCATGAATAATAGAATCAACCAAATATCAAAAGGTTTAGCTTTTCTAAGAACATATTCATGTGGCAATGAAAAATTAATCTGTGTCATTTTCTCGTTTATTCAACTATTGATGATTAAAAACTATATAAATTACACACAAAGGTTTTTTGCATTGTATACCGTCTTGTCAGTTAAATCAATTGCTTATCTATTTTTGGAAGTTATGTATCTTCCAAGTTTCATCGCAGTCTCCAAGATGATGCCAGTAAAAATTGTTCCAGTTTTGAAGCTCTGTATTTATTATTACTGAGTTAATTGTATTAAGCGAATAGCCAAATTAAGTAATTATACTAACCTAGTAGAATAAAAATACAGAGCAAAGGGAAAATAATACTTTTTATTATCAAAATTTGAAACTTGCTAATCCCATACCAAAAGTTATCAACTATTCGCACATTATCAATGCATATAGCTGTTATTAAGCTGTTACCAAATAATTTTCAACAGTTTATAAAAACTTGATTCCAGTCTGTTCTTGTACAATTTCAAAGGTTATGCCAATATTCCACCTACATTATGAGTGATAAATCTCATCAAAAGGTTGCATTTTCCTGGTTAAATCTGAGTCTATTAGTGTTACTCAGCAGTACAATTTCTAAACCTCTCTACGCCCAGGTTGTAGATATTGCACAACAACCAAATCTGCCGTCACCGCAAGATGTGCAACCACCCTTGCCTTACCCACTGCCCTCACCACACCTACCACAACCTCTGACCCCACCAAGTGAACTGTTAGAACCGTCCTCCCCAGATTCCCCATCATCAAAACCTTTCCCTAGCCAGATTCCTGAAACTTTTACTGTAAAACGGTTTGAAGTTTTTGGCAGCACAGTTTTTAGTCCCCAAGAGTTAGCCCAAACGCTTGCGGAATTTATCAATCGACCGATATCAATCGTTGAACTATATCAAGCCCGCGCCAAAATCACTGATCTATACGTCAATAATGGTTACATTACTTCTGGTGCTTACATTCCACCTCAAAAAATTCAGTCCGGTGTTGCCAAAATT
>NZ_JBGTFY010000216.1:0-8220 GCF_041747015.1 Nostoc sp. | reverse complement strand
TCGCTAAATTAACCAATCTGACAAGCCTTGACCTCCATAACAACCAAATAACCCAGATTCCAGAGGCGATCACTAAATTAACCAATCTGACGCAGCTTGACCTCCGTCGCAACAAAATAACCCAGATTCCAGAGGCGATCGCTAAATTAATCAATCTGACGCAGCTTGTCCTCAGTCGCAACAAAATAACCCAGATTCCAGAGGCGATCGCTAATTTAACCAATCTGACGCAGCTTATCCTCAGTGACAACCAAATAACCCAGATTCCAGAGGAGATCGCTAATTTAACCAATCTGACGCAGCTTATCCTCAATGACAACCAAATAACCCAGATTCCAGAGGCAATCGCTAAATTAACCAATCTGACGCAGCTTATCCTCAATGACAACCAAATAACCCAGATTCCAGAGGCGATCGCTAAATTAACCAATCTGACAAGCCTTGACCTCCATAACAACCAAATAACCCAGATTCCAGAGGCGATCACTAAATTAACCAATCTGACGCAGCTTATCCTCTATTTCAACCAAATAACCCAGATCCCAGAGGCGATCACCAATTTAACCAATCTGACTACGCTTGACCTCCGTTCCAACCAAATTACGCAGATTCCAGAGGCGATCGCTAATTTAACCGATCTAACTAGGCTTGACCTCAGTAACAACCAAATAACCCAGATTCCAGAGGCGATCACTAATTTAACCAATCTGACGCAGCTTATCCTCTATAACAACCAAATAACCCAGATTCCAGAGGCGATCGAAAGTTTGCCAAAATTGGAAACACTAGATTTACGGGGAAATCCGCTTCCTATTTCACCAGAGATTTTAGGATCTTCTTATGATGTTGGTTCAGTTGAAGATATTTTCAATTACTTGCGATTACTCCGTAGCGGTGAAGTGCGTCCACTCAACGAAGCCAAACTCTTGCTCATCGGACAAGGTAGCGTCGGCAAAACATCGCTTATCGAGCGACTAATCCACAATAAATATGATAAAAATCAACCTCAAACCGACGGACTCAATGTAGAAACTTGGAACGTGCAGGTCAATAGCAAAGACATCCGCCTCAATGTTTGGGACTTTGGCGGACAGGAAATTTATCATGCTACCCATCAATTTTTTCTGACTAAGCGCAGCCTCTATCTCCTAGTTTGTAATTGTCGCACCAGCGAAGAAGAAAACCGCATCGAATATTGGCTAAAACTAATCGAAAGCTTCGGCGGACAGTCCCCCGTGATTATCGTTGGCAACAAAAAAGACGAACAACCCCTCGACATCAACCGCAAGGCATTACGCGAAAAATATCCTAACATTCAAGACATTATCGAAACCTCCTGCCAAGACAATATCGGCATTGATGAACTTCGCACCGCCATTTTGAAGCAAGTCGGCAAACTCAAAGAAGTCTACGACCTTCTACCCTTGACATGGTTTGAGGTTAAACAACAACTCGAATCCATGACTGAAGACTTCATCAGCTACAACCGCTACATCGGCATCTGCCACGAAAATAAAATTCTCGAAGAACAAAACCAAGATCAACTCATCGATCTCCTCCATCGACTTGGCTTAGTTCTCAATTTCCGCGATCATCCCATCCTCAAAGATACCAACGTTCTCAAACCCAACTGGGTGACAGAAGGCATTTACGCGCTCCTGAGCGATGAAAACCTCAAAACTAAAACCAAAGGCATTTTCACCCCCGCCGATCTCATCCGTATCCTTGACCCAGAGCGCTATCCCACCCAGCGTCATGGCTATCTAATCGAACTAATGAAGGAATTCGAGCTTGGCTTTGCACTAGAATGTTACCCACCACAATTTTTGATTGCCGGACTTCTGCCCAAAGACCAACCAGACGAAACAGAACTAGAAGGCGAAACCCTTGAATTTCAATACCATTACAAAGTTCTCCCCGAAAGCATCATTTCCCGCTTCATCGTCAACACCCACGAAAAAATCTATAAGCAAATCTATTGGCGCAGTGGCGTAATGCTGCAATATCAAGAAAACAACGAAATCTACAACATCGCTCGGATCAAAGCCGATCCCGAAGACAAAAAAATCTTCATAACCATTAGCGGACGTAAAGAAACCCGCCGCTTATTTCTCGGCATTCTCCGCGATGTCTTCAAAAAAATCCACAAAACCCTCCCCAATCTCGAAATCACCGAATGGGTTCCCGTCCCCAACCATCCCAAACACGATCCGCTCAAATACTCAGAACTACTCGGACTCGAAGAGATGGGAGAAACCCATAAAATTATTGGTGAACTCAAGCTCAAACTTGATTTGCGTCAACTTTTAGATGGCTATGAAGACATTGGAATGCGTCAAAGAAATTTTAAAGACGATCGATTTATTGATATAGAAACAGATGACTCACCTCTTACAGTTAATGTTAATGTTAGCGATCGCCGTTCTAAAACCTTTAACCAACATGGAGAAGGCGATAATATTGCTGGCGATCGGGTCGAAGGCAATAAAACAGGATGAAGTTACCCAACTTTGAATTAGCGTTTATCGATCGCAACAAACTGCAAAACTATAGCCTCAACTCCCAACACGATCGCGGAAAGCACAAAGCCAGACTGTTTGCCGCTATTCTAGATTTAGGTAGGGATGATGCAGAAATTTTGCAACTGCTAATCCAAGATGCGATTCAGAATTATGAAGCGATTCCCAGCCTGTTAGATGAATATGGTCAACGCTATATCGTCGATTTCTCTATCACCCGCAACCAAAACACTGCTAACATTCGCACAACTTGGATCGTCCACCCCACCGAAGATTTTCCCCGTCTCGTTAGTTGCTATATTTTGAGGTAATGCTCATGCTTGCGACCCCAAACAAACTCAATTTATTAGATATTGTTGCACTTAAAACTCCCTTATCCGAACATAACCTCCTTGCAGGTCAAGTGGGAACCATTGTCGAAATCCTTGCCCCCGAAGTATACGAAGTAGAATTTAGCGATGATGACGGTCAAACCTATGCCATGCAAGCCTTACCAGCCCATCAACTCCTAAAACTCCATTACAAACCCCTAAAAACTATGTCTAATAACATCCATCAATACGGCAAAGGCGATAATGTTGCAGGTGATAAAATCCAAGGTGATAAAAACGAAAATGACTTCAACAACGCAACTATTGGATTTGTCGCTCAAAACCAAGCCCAAGCCACAGTAAGCAACCTTAATCAAATAAGCGGCGCAAGCGTAGCAGAACTAATGCAACTGATCGGCAACTTACGCCAAACTGCTGCCCAATTTCCACGAGAAACCCACGACGACATGATCATTGATATTGATGATGTAGAAGTAGAAATTCAAAAGCCAGAAAAAGAACGCAATTTACCCAAACTCCAAAAGCGTCTAGTAGCTTTACTAACTGCTGCTACTGTAGTCGCTGCCCCGATCGCAGGTATGACAGACTTTACAAACAATGTTCTGGAAATAGGAAGCAAAGTAGGCATAGAACTAAAGCTTCCCCCTGTTAAATAGACTTTTCTCACTCCAGGGGCGATCGCAAATTTAAGCTTTACAGCAATTAAAGAAAAAATAAGCGATCGCTATTCATCAATAACTTTTAGGCGATCGCATAGCTTGAAATGATGCCCGCCTTTGATTTGATGAGAATTGAACTAGCGATCGCAAAGTAAAATAATTACCAAATAATTGTTACCAACTTTGCAGCAAAAATATTTTGATCGCAAGTTAATAAAGCTACTTGATTTCCTTGACTCTCTACAACTAAAGCTGTTGATACAATTTGGCGATCGTGCATTTCATTGATAGAGGTTAGTTCTACACTTTTTTCAATGACATCAGAATCCAGTGGATGTATAAAAACTCGTTTATCATTCTTAACAACCTTTAACAAGGCATCAACAGAAGGAATTGAAGTTTTACCACGAATAACGATCCATACCGACTCCGCCAAAGCGATCGCAGGCAAAATTAATTCACTGGTTGCATCGGAAAGAATAGCTTTTACAATAGGGCTTAAACGAGAATTACCTTCTAAAAACCAGATTAGGGCATGGGTATCAAGTATATATTTCATGTTAATAGATTCATGTCTAACTCAGATCCTCGTCAGCATCGCTATGAAACTCAGCATCTTTGAAATCAGACTCAGTAGATTGCTGAGAACCTGAAAACATACCAAAAGACATAAGCTGACTATCTAAACTGACTGATTTAGAAGTTAAAAAAGTTACAAAAACTTGGCTTTCAGTAATATTTTGTGGGACTTCAGCTAATTCAATTTTGCCGTTCCTGTATATTCCTTGAATTGTTTGTAACATAATGGGTTGTGTTAAGTAACTTGAGCGATCACGAATAAACCATCGCACTAGAACATTTTAGCTAAAATTTGACAGACTCAAAACCTTCTGTATGCTGTAAAATTAGTTGTGAATGGCACGATGGCTTCGCCGGTTCGCAAAGCGACCATCGCATAGCTTGAAATGATGCCCGCCTTTGATTTGATGAGAATTCAACTAGCGCTCGCCAAAATAACAAATGGGTTCTCCGAAATCACAAATGGGTTCCCCAAAATCACAAATGGGTTCCCCAAAATCACAAATGGGTTCTCCGAAATCACAAATGGGTTCTCCGAAATCACAAATGGGTTCCCCAAAATCACAAATGGGTTCCCCAAAATCACAAATGGGTTCCCCAAAATCACAAATGGGTTCCCCAAAATAACAAATGGGTTCTCCGAAATAACAAAGGTATTGTAAATCAGCTATTGTTCAACTGCTGAATAAACGCTTGATGTTCAACTGAACTTAGCCCTTTCTCCAACACTGCTAACACCTGTTGCATATTTCCCGCAACCAATGCTGATACATCAAGCCACAATCCTGGAAACACTAGACTTTGAATTATACCTGACGCATTTGGGATCAGTGCTACGTATTCACCATTTTGCAAGCTGAACCAACTAACAGTGCGATCAAAAACCTGCCAAACAATATATTCTTGAATGCTATTGCGGCGATAGGCACGTTTTTTATCATGCAAATCTTTGCTAGCACTACTGGCGGCAACTTCTACTACTAATTCTGGCGCACCTTCCACGTAACCATCACTACCCAGATGAGATGATCCGCCACACGCTGCATCAATTAACAAAATGGCATCAGGCTGAGGTTCATTATCTAAATCTAGCCGCACAGTTGGATTATCGCCCAGTCTTACCCCAGGCGTAGCTACTTTATAAATTCCCAGCCAAATCATTAAATTACCATGCGGTTCGGCGTGTGGTTCAAAGCGCAAAGGTGATGCCACGTAGACGACTCCTTCAATCAATTCGGCTTTCTTGACATTAGGCATGGCATTGTAGCGACGCTCAAATTCTGGACGAGTCAGGCGATCGCCATTCTCAAGTGGCAGAATGTATGAGGTAGAATTGCTTGAAGTCGGATGTTGTGGAGACGTGTTGACCACAATAGTTATTTTCTATTGAACCAATCTTAAATCTACTTCCTGATTGTATTCCCGATAAGCGATCACTTTGCAATGGACTCGTTGACCAACTTGTGGCCACAAAGAAGTGTCCGTGGGTAAACCAGATGAATCACAATCGGGTTTTGTACCAATATCTATAATTCCGCTTAGTTTGTAACCCTCAATGATTTGATAGCCAAGGTACACAAAAACACCAAAAGGCTTAATACTTATAACCTCGCCATAAAATTTGTGTCCAATAGGAAGATTCTGCTTTAACTTCTCCCACTGTTTAGCGATATCACTCATACACCTTCTGAATATGTTAAAAGTTTTTAGAGATGCGAAAGCAGGCGGTAGAGGTGGTGAAATTAATTGTATCGTAGTGCATTAAGCCAAAGAGACGTAGACATTGCTCAAATTTAAACATTAGTTAAGAATATTCGTAGGTTGAGTTGAGGCTTTGCGAAACCCAACATTTTGCGGGGTTTGTTGGGTTTCGTTCCTCAACCCAACCTACACATTTTTATTTTTTAAGGTTAACCCAACAGTATTAAGACTACATCTATAAGATAAGTACAAAAAGGACATAAACTTTTTGATGTAAAGCAAAGCATAAAAGGTGGTTATGGCTAAATTTCTTTTTGTAACAGACTTGGATGATACCCTGGTGTATCGCACCGTGGGCAATGACAGCGATTTACCAGAACTAAATCAACTGCTCAGTCAACATCGCCAAGAATACGGCACGAAAATCGTTTATGCTACTGGGCGATCGCCTGTACTTTACAAAGAACTCCAAGCTCAAAAAAATCTTTTACAACCGGATGCCCTCGTCCTTTCTGTGGGTACAGAAATTTACCTCGATGGTAGTGATACTCCCGACTCAGATTGGTCAGAAATCCTCTCTCCGGGATGGGAACGGGAAACTGTATTATCTATCACTAGAAAATACCGTGAGTTAGTTCGGCAACCAGATTCAGAACAACGTCCCTTTAAAGTGAGCTTTTTTTTAGAACAAGATTCATCTACAAATGTTCTCCCACAACTTGAAGCAGAGTTGCAGAAAAATAAATTAAATGTAAAGTTAATCTACAGTAGCGGGATTGACCTTGACATTGTACCCCATAGCAGCGATAAAGGTCAGGCAATGCAGTTTTTACGTCAAAAGTGGAAATTTGCAGCAGAACAAACAGTTGTCTGTGGTGATTCAGGTAATGATATTGCTTTATTTGCTGTAGGCAACGAACGGGGAATCATTGTGGGGAATGCCCGTAAAGAGTTACTCCAATGGCACGATGAGCATCCCTCTGACTACCGCTACCTGGCAAAAAGTTTTTGTGCAGGTGGAATTATCGAAGGTTTGAAATATTTTGGTCTATTAGAATGATTAGTTATCTTAAAGGTCTTGTTGCTGGTATCCAAACAGTTGGCGCTAATCGCGTGATCCTGACTTTGGAAGTGAATGGCTTAGGGTATGATTTGCAAGTTCCTCAACGCCTAGCAAACCATTTGCCAGAGTCGGGAGGAGTGGCGCAAATTTTTACCCATTTTCAAATTCGTGAAGAAGTGCCGTTTCTATATGGTTTTGCTTCGCCAGCAGAACGCGATTTATTCCGCCACTTGTTGACGGTTAGCGGTGTTGGTGCAGCCTTAGCGATCGCCCTATTGGACACTTTAGAATTACCAGATTTAGTCCAAGCAATTATCGCTGGCAATACCCAAATCTTAATTCAAGCTCCCGGTGTTGGTAAAAAAATTGCCGAACGCATCTGTTTGGAACTGAAAAGCAAATTAGTCGAGTGGCGCAAATCAGCCGGGTTCTTCGTCGCCACAGGTGGCCCAGCCCCCGGAATTCTCGAAGAGGTTCAAATGACCCTCTTCGCCCTGGGATATACTGCCCATGAAGTCAGTCATGCCCTGCACGTAGTCAGTGAAGACATTGGATTACCCAAAGATGCCTATGTCGAAGACTGGATTAAACAAGCTATCGCTCATCTCAGCAGCGAACAAGTTTAAATGCCCAATGCCCAATGCCCAATGCCCAATGCCCAATACCCAATGCCCAACCCTTATGCCTGGCTAGATGAATCTCTAGCAACAATTCATCGGGCAGACTGGTATCGTTCAGTACAAACGATCCACGGTCGCCCAGGTGCGACGGTAGTTTTAGCTGGACAAGAGGTAATTAATTTTGCCAGCAATGACTATTTAGGACTTGCGGGGGATCAGCGTTTAATAGCAGCGGCAACTGCTGCTATTGAAGAATTTGGCACTGGGAGTACTGGCTCTAGATTACTCAGTGGGCATCGAGAATTACACAGAGAGTTAGAAAAGGCGATCGCATCTACCAAACAAACAGAAGATGCCTTGATATTTAGTTCCGGGTATCTAGCCAATTTGGGTGCAATTACCGCCCTTGTAGGCAAACGTGATTTAATTTTATCCGACCAATACAATCATTCCAGTTTGAAAAATGGAGCAATTCTCAGTGGTGCAGCAGTTGTGGAATATCCGCACTGTAATGTTGCAGTACTCAAAACTCAGTTAAGTCAACAGCGGCAAAACTACCGACGCTGTTTGATTCTTACTGATAGCGTCTTTAGTATGGATGGCGATTTATGTCCAATGCCCGCACTGTTAGAGCTTGCTGATGAGTTTAGCTGTATGCTGCTAGTGGATGAAGCTCATGCCACTGGGGTACTAGGAAAAACTGGCGCTGGGTGTGTCGAACATTTTGGATGTACGGGAAAGCCGTTA
>NZ_JBGTFY010000215.1:0-4396 GCF_041747015.1 Nostoc sp. | reverse complement strand
GGAGTGAGCATTAAAGCTGTAGCCCTTATTCTGCAAAGCTTAGAGCTTTTCTTAGTGCCATTCCTACATGGATGCAGCAGTCAATAAGTTGAGTTCTCTTGGTCAGGCGACACATAGAGAAGACATTGCCCGACTTTCTCCATTGGGACGCAAACATATTAATATGTTGGGGCGTTATTATTTCTTGTTGGCAGAACCCATTTTAAAGGGAGAACTCCGCTCTTTGCGTGACCCTTATGCTCCTGTTGATTTTGATGATTTGTTGTAGAGTTTAGGACTTATCCCGGTTTTCTGTTCTTAAGTTATGTAACATTTATTCTCATGTATATACATGGTTGGAAGTGAAGAATGACCTATCTTCAATGCTTTTATCTATGTATATACATGGTAGCGGCTGTTTTTAGTCTTTGAACGCAATTTTCTTATCCCGGTTTTCTGTTCCATTGATACTCACACCCCGAAAATCAGCCTGCACCCTCAAGACAGCTTTGGTTTATTTCGGGATGAGCGCTCGTCTTGTCAAAAGAAATATCAACCAATCAAAACCTCGGCAGCACTGTACCCGTCCCAGCATCCTTTTTGGAACGAACATACCCCTTGGTAGTATCACTCTTACTATGCCCTAACTGGTCTTGCACCTCAAAAAGCGGTTTCCTCTCCACCGCCCTCGTTGCATGGGAATGCCTTAGCCAGTGGCAAGAAAACTTCACCTTCACTACCTCGGAGATATCCTGAATCAACCTTTTAATCGCGCGATCGCTTAACGGCAACCCCCGCTTTTTCGGGTCAGGCGAGACATTCGGGAACACTGGCATCTTTTCACTAGCCATACCACGATATTTTTTAAGCAACAAAGACGTCTCGTAATCCAACCCTATCTCCCGGTATTTTCCACCCTTACCCCAAAACTTAATTGTGTAATACCCCCTGTGCCTATCCTCCGGTAACGGGTCTGGCTGCCATTTAAAATTGTGCCAATACAACCCTGGATAATCTTCCTTGGGTTGACCCGGTTTATCACTTGGAACCGTCACCCGACCAACTTCACCAACCCGCATCCCACTATAAAAAATCAAGCTAAAAACTAGCCAATACTGCCCCCCTAACTGCTTGGCAGCATCAGCAAGCTTCTCCATTTCCCAATCTTCGAGATATCGCTCTGCCTTCGGTAAATCACTGAAATTATCGTAATTTATAGTACTTGCAATATTCCGCAAAAAATAGCCAATACTCTCCCCGCTCCCATAACTCCAGAGCGAACGCAACATCAGCACTCGGTTCGATTTAGTATAAGGGGAAACCTCACCCCAGGAAGCAACAAACTCAAGTAACAATGGCTGCTGGATTAATCTTAAATCAGGTATACCTGATTTACGTACCCAATCAAGTAATTTTTGACCAAAACGGTAGTATTTTCGCTTGGTTTGTTCGCGGTTTTGACTGCCAGCCCAAGCCAAAATTAATTCCTCATCATTACCCACCGCAGGTGTGCGGTAATAATATTGCCGAATTACCTCCGACACCAATTCTGGAGTTACTTGTTGAGAGGTATTTTTCGCTACAACGTTTCCTGGTTTGGGAGGCAGAATTTCGACCTGCGCCACCTCAATATTAGTAACATCCATCTGGGAAATAAGAGTTACGCTCAGATAAATATATAACTTCCTGGAAGCGATGTTTCAGGAAGCTTTTATATTCTACGACAGCGCAGTGGATATGCCGGCATTGCCGGCTATTGTATTTGTCGCCAAGCAACGAAGAAGGGCTTTTAGGTTTTTTGCGATTAAGATGTAGTATTTGGACGGCAAACACCAGGGGGCGATGGGCTACGCCCCTTGGTGTTTGCCTGAGCGATAACATTCAACAATGGCTGGCATACTCAGATAACTGTGCGAGGGCATACCCGCCCGCCGGAGGCGATGACTTCCGGTCGGTCGGAGACCATCGCATGATTACACTGAAGAGAAAAGCAATCGCACTCATGCGCTCCAAAATGATAGTGTCAAGGTAATTATCAAGATGGATGACGCGCTTACTCGGTCGCGGACAGTCCCGGTTTACCTAGACGTTACCTAGACATGAGCCAAACAGGGAAAAACAAGAAGCTGGCATCTTTCAACTGTGACCAAAAGATGTGGGAGCAGTTTATCGCCCGTTGTAAGTCGAAAGGGACGACGGCAACAGCTACGCTGACCCAATTTATCGAACTCTACCTAGATGATATAGATAACCTTGATGCAATTGGTGGCAATGATTTAGATAAACGCCTGGACTCTAAGATTAAGGCAAGTGTTGAGAAGTACTTGGTTGCTGGTAACAATAGTAACGCCAGTCTTACGAATCAAACGATATTAGCTATTTGCTCACGACTTGATAAGCTGGAGTCACAGTTTTCAAGTGAATCTAATAGCAACGAAACTGGAGCAATCCATAATCTCGCCGATTTAGAACAAAAAATTGAGGGGATGACAGCCCGAATGACACAGTTTACCGAGGCTATTATTAAAATTCAAAATCATCTCAACAACCAACCGAGGCGGGGCAATAAATCGTACAACAACAATTCATCCTTCAAAGGGCATACTCCCCGAATTCAACCATTATCGGAAGAAGGTTTAGCTTCAAGACTTGGTGTAAGTGTAGAAACTGTACGCGAGCAGCGAAATAAGCTGCACCCACCGCTTTTTGTGGCATGGTGCAAGGGCAAGGATAAATCGGGTATGGGGTGGGAATTTAACGAAAATACGGGATCATATCATCCGGTAAGTTAGTATTTTTATTAATTTTAAATACGCCTACACACTTGTTGATTTTTGGCATAACACCATGCCACTTAAGAGTACTTAATCGATTAGAATTACCTCATGTTGTTGCTCTCTCAAGCATTTTCATGAGTACCAGCCGCTATCCTCAGAATTGGAAAGAAATCGCCACCTCTATCAAAGAATCTTTTGATTGGCGCTGTACTAGATGTAATCGCGTTTGCCTGCGTCCTGGACAAAAGCCACCAGAGCTAACTTTATCCCAACGCCGAGTCTATACACTTCAGGTACACCACTTTAATTTTGATCCTTCTGACAATCGCTTAGAAAATCTTGCCCCGTTATGTAGCGGTTGTCATCTTTACTACCATCGATTCCGACGAGGCAATATTTCTCCTGGTCAATTGTCATTGTTCAAATGAAGTGATGCACGAACATTGCAGAACCTTGATGAACGCACCCTGGCACTACATGAAGTGCGATGGCGTACCCGCCCGCCTTCTTGCGATCGCCCTTTGTAATAGTTGCTTACAATATTATGGAAATCAGAATTTTTTACCCTTATACTTAATAATAGTTGTATATTTAACAACAAGCTACTGTTGGCGGTTGTTAGTTAACTGTCAATTAACAACTATTGATATATACCAATGCTTTCGCCAGTATTTCAAACGTGTCTTCCCAGAGAAGAAATTTTAGCCGGGGAACTATCCCCCGAATTATTCGCCGCCAAGCTACGACTGGTTGTGGAAGGGAAAGCGCCCCAAGTCTACCAAGACCCCACAGCATTTTTCGCCAATACATTTGCTACCGATGGTTTGAAAACCCTAATCTCGGAAGTGTTCGGGCGGTTGGTGGGTGCTGCTGTAGGTTCTCCCATTATCCGACTGGAAACCAGCTTTGGTGGTGGTAAAACCCACGATGAAATTGCTTTGTGGCATATTGCCAAACATGGACGAGAGATTCCTGGACTAGACCGTTTTGCAAATTTAAATTTAATTCCAGATCGACCCATTCAAGCAGCTGCGATCGCTTGCCAAGACCTTGATCCAGTTAACGGTGTTTACCATGCGGATACTGGCGTTACCACTTATACCCTTTGGGGAGAAATTGCTTATCAAATTAATGGTGTAGCAGGTTATAGCTTGCTTAAAGGTTCTGATGAACAGCGAGTCAGTCCAGGCACAGTGGTTTTAGAAAGGATAATCCAAGGGCAACCCACAGTCATTATCATCGACGAAATTGCCTCATACCTGAGAAAAGCCAAGGCTACTCTAGTTGGTAACAGCAACTTAGCCGGACAGGTAGTTGCTTTTTTATTCGCCCTCATGGATTTAGCAGCATCTTGTAATAATTTAGTATTTGTTTACACGCTGGCTTCCTCCACTGACAGTTTTGGCGAAGAAACCACCGAAATCCGGGAAACCATTTCTGCTACCGCTAGGCAAGAGCGGATCATTAAACCCAGCACTGATATTGAAATTTACAATATAGTTAAACAGAGGATGTTCAGCAGCATTGAAGCTAACGCTGCCAATAATGCTTCAAAAGAATATTTACAAACTTATAAAGCTAGTCGGATTAATTTACCAGATGGTTGCAAAGATGCACGCTATGCCGACAGTATCGAGCAG
>NZ_JBGTFY010000214.1:0-13914 GCF_041747015.1 Nostoc sp. | reverse complement strand
GATTGCAGGTTGGTTGCAAATAATCCTGGCTCAGTTGCATTTAATCCTGGCTGAAGCGCAATTATAGTTGCATTTAATCCTGGTTTGTAAATGTCTTGATTGCAGGTTTTAGCGATTAGTATTGCAGGTCGTTACAACTAGTGGCTTTTTCAGGACAGTTAGGAACTGAGCAACTATCTGGCAACTTGAATGTAGCAAGTTTACCTTTATCACTTTTACAGCCTTTTATTGAACAATACCCCATAGATATCACTGGTAATGTAAATGCTAATGCCACATTGGGAGGTAGTTTACAAGACCCCAGAGTTCAAGGGGAAGTGACGTTAGCCAATGCGACTCTCAACAAGCAACCTGTACAAACAGGACAGGTGAACTTTGATTACAACGATGCTCGTTTGAATTTTGACAGTACTTTACTAGTGACTGGAACGCAGCCAGTTGCCATTACAGGTAGTGTACCTGCTCCGTTACCTTTTGCCGAAGTGCAACCGGATAGCAATCAAATCAGCATCAATGCCAATGTGCAAAATGAAGGATTGGCATTATTAAACCTGTTTACCAACAATCAAGTCGCTTGGGTAGACGGTCAAGGACAAGTAGATTTAAATGTTCAAGGTACTTTAAACGAACCAATTATTAACGGCAATGTCACACTTAATGATGCAACTTTTAGCGCTGAAGCCTTATCTGAACCCCTAACGAATGTCACAGGAATAGCGCAGTTTAATGGTAGTACTGTGAATGTCCAAGGTATCCAAGGCACTTACAATGAAGGGCAAGTAAGTGCATCAGGCATACTCCCGATTCTTCAGCCTCAGCAAGCCGTAGCAAATCCTCTGACAGTATCAATAGCAGACAAACTTAACTTTGAAATTGCAGGACTGTATGAAGGCGGTGTCGGCGGCGATATCGTACTTCGCGGAACAGCCTTAAAACCTGTAATTGGTGGAGAGATTGAACTGAGTGATGGTCAGGTGATTATTGGAAACTCGGCTACTGGTGAGAAAAAATCAGCAGCTACAGCAGCGGCTAACGCTAACGTCATAAATCTAAATAGAGAAGAGGTTAACCCTAACGTTACACCGACAGCAGAGAGTAGCGCTAACCCAGTAGTTACAGTGGAAGGAAGCACTAAGCCAGTGGCGACAGCAGACGCAAGCACTAGCACAGCAACTCCACCCAATTTACCTGTAGAGTTTGCAGATTTAAGGTTAATTCTAGACGACGATGTTCGTGTTACCAGTCAATCTTTTCTCGACTCAATACCAGGAGCAGCCGTCTTTAGCCAGCCCCTATTGAGCTTTGAAGCAAAAGGCGACTTGACCATTAATGGCACGTTAGCCAAACCGCGTCCTGAAGGAGTCATTCGTTTGACAGGAGGACGAGTAAGTTTATTTTCCACTGAGTTTACCTTGGCGCGAGGCTACGAACATACTGCACGGTTTACTCCTAGTCAAGGACTTGATCCGATTCTGGATGTCCGACTGCTCGCAATTGTACCTGAAGCATCGGCAACGAATAATCGAATTTTGGAATCACCATTGTCTGCTGAAATCAGCGATGTTTCTGCTACTAATTTTGGGACTTTACGTACAGTTCGCGTTCAAGCCAGAGTCAACGGGGCAGCTAGTGAATTGGGCAAAAACCTGGAACTGACGAGTGAACCTAACCGTAGTAGAGGAGAAATAGTTGCTTTACTGGGTGGCTCGATTCTTGGTTCTTTTGGTCAAGCAGATGCAGGACAAGGGCTGACTAATTTCGCTAGTTCTACCATTTTAGGTGGTTTGCAAGGAACTATTACTGCGATCGGACAGGCTATTGGCTTCAGTGAATTTCGGATATTTCCCACCCCTACAACTAGTAATGAAACAACGACAGCTTCAGTTCTGAATTTATCAGCAGAAGGTGTATTTGACATCAGTAGAAATTTCTCTGCTTCTTTATCACGCCCTCTTTCTAGCGATGAGTCTTTCCGTTATAACGTGCTTTATCGACTCAATGATGAAATTTTGATGCGAGGCTCAACTAATTTAGGGGATGACAATCTATTCCAAGTTCAGTATGAAACCCGATTTTAGATTACGAAAATAGATAACGCAGGGTGGGCTAATTTTTACAAGCCGATGCAATGGCATTGTGGTTGGATGCATTACGATTGGGTCAATTCTAGAAAAGACTGCTTATCGTTGAATGTTTGTCCCAAAACCAAACGGTGTTCACGCTTACCACGCACTGACCAGATGCAAAGCTTTGAGCTTAGATTCTCGGTCATAGGAGCCTCTATTCACTTTGCCATCTATCGCGACTACTTCTACACCCAACTTCTCAACCAGTGATTGTACCCACCGCCGAAAACATTGCTCAAACTCTTTAGGATTAATTTTCTCAAAGACTCAACTAACAAGTATCTGGACTGGGTATACCTTCTGGTAGTTCTAGAAACGTTTCTAACCATTCTTTTTTATTGAGTCCATACTCCTCAATATCTTCCCAACAAGAGTGCGCCTGCTATCACTGCCAGAATACCTATGGTGATGATATCGGTGAGTGAATGCCATCTCGTCCTTTCCACTGTTGGGTCTTTTACTTGTGTGAAGTATTCCTGAAACTTACTGGTAATGTCTTTGCTATCTACGTTGGGTGTCAACGATGCTTTGGTTTTATTTTTCCTGTTCTCAAATCCTGTCGGCATTATCGGCTCGTTGGGCTAGATGGATTAAATCTTACCCTAGCTCTGATAGCGCCACTTTGTTTCAAACCTTATTGCTGATCGGGCGAGTCCGCTTGTCAATAGGCTTTGAGATGCGCTACCCCTGCTAGAACATTGACGTTTTTGATATTTTCATTGTTGCCTTATCTATACTTAAAGTAATAAGCATAGTCAGTCTTTGGTAGTATTTTAAGCTCTGGAAGAAATTTCTCCACTAAATCTCCACTATTTGTTAATAACTTGTTAATAACTATTGAAGTATTAGAAATAATAAATAATTGAGAAAACAGGGGGCACGGATCATGACACAGTTAACTAAATTAGTGTCAGCAGGTGTATCTTTACTAGCTTTAAATTTAACAGTACTTGCAGTTGGAGCATTGGATACCTATGCTCAATCTTCTCCTACAACTACCTTTAGTGATGTTCAACCTAATTACTGGGCACAGCCATTTATTCGAGGTTTGGCTGCAAGAAATATTGTAACTGGATATCCTGATGGTACATTTCGACCAGAACAGCCAGTAGACCGAGATGAGTTTGCAGCAATTATTCGTAAAGCTTTTGACCAACCACCAACTCGCCAGATACAAAGTGGTGCTGTATATAAGGATGTTCCTAATAACTATTGGGCTACTCGTCCCATTGAAGAAGCATATCAACAAGGATTTATGTCGGGTTATCCTGGTGGTTACTTTCGTCCCAATCAATCGGTTTCTAAAGTTGAGGCTATAGTTGCTTTAAACAAAGGTCTGAATCTAATTACTGGTACATCAGCAGTTACTGTACCCACAGCCATGCAGAGAGTAGTTCCCCAAAAAACCGCACAAAAACCTGTAAAAAGACGTATGATGCCATTAGCATTTACTACTTTAATGCAGCCTTTATTAATATCAAAAGCCCCAGCCGTAGCAGCTAATCCTGTAAATCTTAACCGTCCCGCGTCATTTGTTATTACTAACACTTACGCAGATGCCAATAATATTCCGCAATATGCAGTTGGAGATGTAGCAGCCGCAACTAAAGCAAATATAGTAGTCAACTATCCAAATATTAAAGTTCTTAATCCAAGTAAACCTGCAACTAGAGGAGAGATTACAGCTTTAGTTTATCAAACTTTAGTTTCCCAAGGAAAGATAGAACCAATTGCTATTAATTTAGCTGCCAATCAGTATATTGTTCGTACTCCTGTCAACAAACAAAATGCTCAATAATGGAGGTAGTTGATGACTTCCACAACCAGTGATTCTCAAATGACAGCGCAAGAAGCGCGGTCTGTAACTGAAAAGGCGATCGACCAAAGCTTTCTTTGGGGGACGCGGATACTAGCAATAGGTGTGGCGGGAATTCTGCTATGGATAGCAGGGCAAGTTGCTTGGAATTCAATACCTGCTATTCAACAGCTTGGATTAGAATTTCTGATAACTTCTGCTTGGGACCCTGTAAAGGGCGTTTATGGCGTGCTTCCTATGGCTTATGGCACAGTCGTGAGTTCTCTGATTGCGCTGCTTATAGCTTTCCCGATTGGTGTGGCATGTGCGATCGTCCTGAGCGAAAATTTTTTGCCGCTATCCATTCGGACTCCGCTCACTTTTCTGGTAGAGCTGCTAGCAGCCATTCCTAGCGTCGTCTATGGATTGTGGGGCATTTTTGTCTTGATTCCGTTTCTGCAACCTATCGGTGGATGGCTCCACGATAACTTTGGTTATATACCGTTGTTTTCCACACGATATATTGGCCCAGGTATGTTCCCGGCTGGCATCATCTTAGCGATTATGATTTTGCCCATCCTGGCAACGATCGCTCGAGATTCTCTTGCTGCTCTGCCTAGTGAGTTGCGCTGGGGAGCTTATGGTATTGGAGCTACGCGCTGGCAAGCAATTTTCAGCGTACTCATACCAGCAGCATTTTCTGGGATTATTGGTGGCACGATGTTGGCATTAGGTCGAGCGCTGGGAGAGACAATTGCTGTCACTTTGGTGATTGGTAATAGTAACGATTTAAGCTTTTCAATCCTAGCGCCAGCAAATACAATTGCCTCTCTGTTAGCCAATCAATTTGCAGAAGCAGGTGGTCTGCAAAGAGCTTCTTTATTCTATGCCGGATTAGTGCTATTTGTGATCACACTTATAGTTAACATCGCAGCATATTGGATTATTCAAAAAGTGAAAAAATACTAATTAGTAATTGATAATTAGTCATTTGTAATTGGCGATTAACTTTGAATGAAAAGCAAATGATCGCTAATAAAGGAGAAGATTCTGCTATGACAGCTAGTAACCAGAATGGGAATTATGATGATTTTCCCCTTCCTAAAATGGAGCGCTCTTACTCTACTCCCAGAACAGCAATTGATTTGGCACTGACGATATTAGCATTTTTACTGCTAGGTATTGCCTTGCTGCCCTTATTTTTAGTAGTTGGCTATGTCATTATCAGGGGAGCCAATCGACTCGATCTCGAACTATTTACTGGGTCGATACCAGCAGCGCTGCAACAAGGAGGAGGTATTGCCCCGGCGATTGTGGGAACGCTGATTGTGGTGGGAATTGCTGCTGCTATTAGCATTCCCTTTGGCATTCTCGCAGCAGTCTATTTGTCAGAATTTAGCTCTGGTAGAATAGCTAAGTGGGTTCGTTTTGCCACCAATGTCTTGAGCGGCGTTCCTTCGATCATTGTTGGCATCTTTGCCTATGGAGTAATTGTTGCTACAACAGGTACTTACTCTGCGGTTGCGGGAGGATTTGCCCTTGCCATTCTCATGTTGCCTATTGTGGTACGAACGAGTGATGAATCTTTGCAACTAGTGCCGCAAGAGGTGCGCTGGGCATCAGTAGGTGTAGGGTCTTCCAACTTCCAGACTGTATTGCAGATAGTACTACCTGCTGCTATGGGAGCGATCGCCACAGGAGTGACTTTAGCGATCGCCCGGGCCGCAGGAGAAACTGCACCTCTGATTTTTACAGCTTTGTTTACCCAATTCTGGCCTCGCGGTATATGGGAGCCAGTTCCCACTCTATCAGTCTTAATCTACAACTTCGCTGGTTTACCTTATGAAAATCAGCAGGAACTTGCCTGGGCAGCTTCGCTCATTCTGGTGCTGATGATTTTGTTAACTAGTATTCTCTCTCGTTGGGTAGCCAGTAAAACCACATATTAAACCACTGGCGAAAAAACTTTTAATTATCCTTCCAACCTCCTCAATCATTATGCGTTCTAGAAATCAGGATGAAAATCACCAAAACAACAGTCCTCCTGCCAAGCCAAAGCACGCAGATTCAAGCGAAACGGTTTTGCAGGCAAAAAAATTGAGCGTCTACTATGGCGAAACTTTGGCATTGCAAGAAGTTTCAATGGATATCCTGAAAAACAGCGTCACTGCCTTAATTGGCCCTTCTGGCTGCGGTAAAAGTACGCTAATTCGCTGTTTTAATCGGCTCAATGACCTAATTGATGGC
This sequence comes from Nostoc sp., assembly GCF_041747015.1. Classification (GTDB taxonomy): domain Bacteria; phylum Cyanobacteriota; class Cyanobacteriia; order Cyanobacteriales; family Nostocaceae; genus Nostoc. The sequence goes on along the minus strand of NZ_JBGTFY010000214.1, from coordinate 7,746 downwards.
TGTCGGGTAGAAGGTAAAGTGATTTACCGTGGGAAAGACCTTTATGGATCAAAAATCGATCCTGTGGCGGTGCGGCGACGGATTGGTATGGTATTCCAAAAGCCAAATCCTTTCCCGAAATCGATTTATGAAAACATTGCCTATGGAGCTAAAGTTAATGGCTTCAAAGGCGATATGGATGAATTAGTAGAGCGATCGCTCCAGCGAGCAGCTTTGTGGAATGAAGTCAAAGATAAACTAAAAACCAGTGGTTTGTCGCTCTCTGGCGGACAACAACAGCGTTTATGTATTGCGCGGGCGATCGCACTCAAGCCAGAAGTGGTCTTGATGGATGAACCTGCTTCCTCTCTTGATCCAATATCTACTGAGAGCGTGGAAGAACTAATTCACCAACTGAAGCAGGACTACACTATTGTCATTGTGACTCACAATATGCAACAAGCTACGCGCATATCAGATTTCACTGCTTTTTTCAATGCAAAGGCAGGGAAAAACGGTAAGCGATTTGGTTACTTAGTTGAGTATGACAAAACAGAGACTATTTTTGAAAGTCCTCAGGAAGAATCTACCAAACAGTATGTGAGCGGTCACTTTGGTTAAGGAACAACCGAGTGACGAGCAGAGAATGCTAATAGTTAATTTCATCTCCTAATCAGAGACAGCCATTTTTAAACTTCTAATAGGTTTTTGGAAAGCTACATTGACGTTACTGTAAAACCCGAAATACATCTTATGCTGACTCAACTTTTTTCGATGCGACGAGCTTTTTCTCTACCCTTAGTTGCCATCTTCTTGGGTACTAGTGCTTGTCAACCACCAACTGCTGAAAATTCTTCACCAAATGCTAGCCCTGCTGCAAACATCGGTGGTAATGTCTCCCTCGTTGGGGCTGGAGCAAGTTTTCCTGCTCCGTTTTACCAGCGCTGTTTTAATGAGTACAATCAGCAAAATCCTAATATAAGGGTTAGCTATCAATCCGTCGGTAGCGGTGCTGGCGTACAGCAGTTTACACAAGGAACAGTGGATTTTGGTGCTAGCGACGTGGCGATTACCAAAGAAGAAAGACAAAAAATTGAGCGCGGGGCACTGACAATTCCCTTAACTGCGGGAGCGATTGTACTTGCATACAACTTACCTGGTGTAGAAAAGCCTATTAGATTGCCACGGGAAATCTACCCGGCAATCTTTCTAGGAGAAATCAAAAGTTGGAATAGCCCACAAATTGCTCAAGCAAATCCCGGTGTGAATTTACCTGATTTACCGATTACAGTCGTGCATCGTTCTGATGGTAGTGGTACTACAGCCGTTTTCACGGAACACTTAAGCGAAATTAGCCCCCAATGGAAAAGTAAAGTTGGTGCAGATAAAACTGTAAACTGGCCTGCGGGTGTTGGTTCTAAAGGTAATGAGGGAGTTACTGCTCAGATTCAACAAACCCAAGGTGCAATCGGCTATGTAGAATACGGCTACGCCAAGCAGAATAAGATTCCTTTTGCTGCCATAGAAAATAATTCAGGCAATTATGTTGTTGCTTCATCCGAGACAGCTGCTAATGCGTTGGAGTCAATAGAATTACCAGAAAACTTAGTTTCTTTTGCTAGAGATCCAAAGGGGGAACAATCTTATCCGATCGTAACCTACACCTGGCTTCTAGTTTACGACCAGTACCAAGACCAACAAAAAGCTCAAACTCTGCAAAATGTTGTTGAATATGCATTGAATGAGTGTCAAGCATTCAGTGAAGAGTTAGGATATGTACCTCTGCCAAAAACAGTTGTAGATAAAGTACAACCTACCGTACAGAGGATTACAGGCAACACCTCGTCCTAAATGGCTAACATGGGCTGTGTGTGGCTTTCGAGTTGTTGTTTTGGAAGACTATAACTCTACTACATCAGCCCTCTCTTCATACTCTTTTTTTGACCAAGGTATTGCAGCAAGCAACACGGTTTTTATAGTTCCTGAAGTACGTGTTCGTCAGCGAGAGCTTTTAAAACCAAGATACCGGGCGTAGGCGCAGCCCGCCGCAGGCATCGCTTTATCACTCAATTCTTGGCTAAACATATTTTTGAACCATATTGTGGGTATTTTGAACCAAGTTTTGACCGAAAGTTCAAAATTTAAGGGTTAAATTAGTGTGTCTTGCTCTGCATTTTTTACCAAGTCAAAAAATAAAACTTTGGGTTGCATTATGGAACACAAGTAAAACACGCGGGCATAATTTAATTCATAAAGTTAGGTTGAAGATTTGCTCAAAAGCCTGAAATTACGTTAATTTTTGGTCACGCTATGGTTCAAAATTTTGTCATGCGGGGGGTAAAATCACAGTTCGCTTTAGCATTTGTAAGGTTTTCAAATGTGAAGAAATATTTCGCCAACAGCATCCATTGATACTCACACCCCTTTACAGCACTGGCTCACCAATGCGGTGTGCCTTGATTAAGTTGGCAATTCCTGTAATCGCTAGAGGTAAACCAGCGGTAATTACAACCATATCTCCCGTACTCACTAGTCCGCGATCAACAGCGGCTTGTTCCACTCTGGCAATCATTTCATCAGTATTAGAAACCTCTTGAAGCAACAAAGATTGAACACCCCAATAAAGAGCTAGCCGCCGTTGGACGGACTCGGTGGTTGTGACAGCAATAATCGGGATCGGCTGACGATATTTAGAGAGAATCCGTGCAGTAAAACCGTTCTGTGTGAAGCAGATAATCGCCCGTGCTTTGAGATTGTCTGCTAACTGGCAGGCTGCGTGACCGACAGCACTGGGTGTATGATTTTCTTTCACCGCACCATCAATGTAATGGGGAAATGAAGCTAAATCTGCCTCTACTGTCTGGGCAATGCGAGCCATAGTCTTGACTGCTTCTACTGGGTAACGACCTATTGCAGTCTCACCTGAAAGCATGATAGCGTCTGCACCGTCCCAAATGGCGTTGGCAATGTCAGAAACCTCAGCGCGGGTGGGTTGGGGATTTTGGATCATGGACTCCAGCATCTGGGTAGCAACAATCGCTGGTTTGAGATGTTCGTGGCAAGTTTGAATCAGGCGCTTTTGAATTAAGGGGACTTGTTCTAAAGGAATTTCCACACCTAAGTCTCCTCGTGCCACCATAATGACATCGGCAGCAGCGACAATTCCCTCTAGCTCGTCTAATGCTTCGTGGCGCTCGACTTTAGCAACGACATGAATCTTTTTGTCTTGACCTGCCATCATGTCTTTTAAACGCTTGAGTTCCCCAGGTTCTTGCACAAAAGAGAGAGCAACATAATCTACTTCTTGAGCCAATCCCAACTTTAAATCCTGAATGTCCTTTTCAGTAAGGGTTGGGGTAGAGATCGAGGATTGGCTGAGATTAATACCTTTATGGCTTTTCAACGAACCACCATAAATGACAGTTGCATAGATAGTGTTATCCGCGATCCGATCAACCTGGAGTTTGATTAAGCCATCATTAATGAGGATGGGGTCGCCCTCTTTGACATCCCCCGCCAAACCTTGATAAGTGGAACTAAATTTTGCGGCTGTCCCCACTACCTCTTCAATGACAATTGAAGTTTTCTCACCAGCTTGCAAGACTACATCATCTACCATCTCTCCAACTCGAATCTTGGGGCCTTGCAAATCTTGCAAAATAGCAATTGGGCGGTTTAGTTCTGTGGAAACTTCGCGGATCAAATTAATCCTCTTTAAATGAGCTTCACCATTTTCATGGGAAAAGTTCAACCTCGCCACATCCATACCCGCTTCTACCATCGCTTTGATAGTATGGCGATCAGAACAGGCGGGGCCGAGAGTGCAAACAATTTTAGTTTTACGCATGGGGAACGGAAATATTTATTTCAAAACGACTTTATCGCTAACTTTTCCCTCTTTATTGATTTCATAGACAATGGGGATACCCGTTGCAAGTTCGAGATTTGGAACTTCCTCTTGGCTGAGTTGATCGAGATACATAATGATAGAGCGTAGGGAGTTGCCGTGGGCGGAAACCAGAACATTATCATCCTGTTTAAGGTGGGGTAGAATCCGATTTTGGAAAAATGGAATTGTTCTAGCAGCGGTGTCCTCCAAGCTCTCTCCTCCTGGTGGGCGGACGGAAAAAGAGCGCCGCCACTCGTGGACGATATCTTGACCTATCTTCTGTGCCATCTCGGCTTTGTTAAATCCTTGTAAGTCACCGTAGTGGCGTTCGTCTAAGCCTGGACTGGTGAAAATTGGAATTTCTTCACTTTTATAGCCTTCATATTTGTCCCAACCGTGCCAATTGGGGTCATCAGCATCATGTTTGAAAACGGGGCTTTTACCACCACAAGCCCCTTCACACTCAGTTAGACAAATGGCAGTTGTTTCTAACGCCCTGACTAGTAAGCTAGTAAAACAGACATCAATCTGATAAGGACTAATTTTCTTTGCTGCTTCCATCGCCTCGCGGCGACCAACACGATTGAGGGGGACATCTACCCAGCCGCTAAATCGGTTAGCTGCATTCCAGGTGCTTTGACCGTGACGAACCAAAATTAGTTTTGCCATTTTTATGATTTTGAATTTCCTACCAAGCTGATAGCTGCCCGCACCATTTGATTGGCATAGCCCCATTCGTTGTCATACCAACTCATAACTTTTACTAAGTCGCCATCAACAACTTGTGTCATTGTCAAATCGACAATTGAGGCATGGGAATCGCCAACAATATCAGACGAGACAATTTCTGCTTCGGAAACGCCCAAGATACCTTTGTAGCGATCGCTTTGTGATTCTTCTTTGAAGATGCTATTAATTTCTTCGACAGTTGTTTCTTTCTGGGTGACGAAGATAATGTCAGCAATTGAACCAACTGGAATTGGCGCACGCACTGCCACACCATCAAATTTCCCCGCGTATTGTGGTAGTACTTTAGCAGTAGCGATCGCTGCTCCGGTAGAAGTTGGTACCAAATTGGCTGCACCCGCCCTGCCTCGGCGGAATTTTTTACTCGGCCCATCCACAATTTCTTGAGAAGAAGTATAGGCATGAATTGTTGACATGATTGCTTTTTTCACGCCAATCCTTCTACCCAATATCTCTACCACGGGTGTAATGCAATTGGTAGTGCAGCTGGCACAGGAGAAAATTTGTGCAGAATCAGGTGTTTGGTTAACACCATAAACCACTGTATCAACATCTTCACTTTTAGCAGGCGCTGAGAGGATCGCGTGTTTTGCACCCGCTTTGATATGCTTTTCTAAACCTTCCTTCTTTGTAAAAATCCCAGTACATTCAAAAACTACATCAATTCCTAAATTGCCCCAAGGAAGTTGCTCTGGGTCTTTTTCGCTAAAAATTTTGTACTCTTTGCCGTCTATAATTAAGCTATTTTCGTCACTTTCTACTGTTTTTTTATATTTGCCGTAAACGGTGTCGTACTTCAACAAATAAGCTAGATTTTCGGTTGAAACCAAGTCATTAACTGCAACTAATTCTAATTCTGGCTCATTAAGTATGAGCTTAAAAACAGCTCTGCCAATTCTACCTAATCCATTAATTGCAATGCGAGCCATAATTACCTCTTTTTTATTTGTAGATTGATTAAGATGGAGCCGTATAACGCTGCTCGATCACGTCCCTAATTAAAGCGCGACTCTGCTCGGGGGAATTATTGGGCGATTGTTCAACTTGTGCTGCCTCAGCAGCCAGATCCTCGTCTTTAATCGCTTCTCGGAACCAACGAGAGTAATCTCCTCGGCGGAGATGGTACAGCCAGGTAGCATCGTCAACTCCCTCTGCTAGCTGATTAAATAGGACAAGATTCTGCGCCCGCAGCTTGAGTTTTCCCTCTGAACCACGAAAATAAAAGCTTTTATCTGCACCCATCTCGCCTTTGGCATAGTGGCGGAGATGGCGGCGATGGGCAATCCGAGGCAGGGCAATGCGAAATTGAAACGGCTCGGCTGCCGTTCGTCTGAACCATGCAACAGCTTCTCCTGGTTCAAGGGTAGGGGGATCGAAGGAGGGTGGTTGCTGAACTAGGTTCTTACAGAAAGATTTTACGGTTTGCTCTGGATCTTCACCAACAGCAATCAACGTATCGATGAGCGACAGAGCAGCCGCCGAAACCCGATCTGGATGTACAGTGATTAATATTATTCCCTCTAACTCTTGAGGAAGCGTGATCACCGCAGGGTCCCAGGATGAGGGTAATAGGTGGTGTGCCTCGTCAACGACTATCCAGTGAGGACGACCTGTTTTAGCCCTTAGCTGCTGTAAGTGAGGCAGCAAGTTTTCAAAGAATGAAGGACGGTTTTCTAAAGAAACTCCAATCAGGTTGATCACGGCATTTTGGCTAGGGTTTTCTAGCAGTTCGAGGGCTTCAGCGACACTCGGCTCTCTTTGGTGATCGCCCAAAATCACCGCCCCCTCGAAAGCCTCATAGTCGCCTTCAGGATCGATGATGCAAAACTGATAACCCCGTTCTGATAAGCGTTCTAAAATCCCCGTTGCCAAGGTTGACTTACCACTCCCCGAAGTGCCAGCGACTAGAAGATTGACACCGTAGGGCTTGAGATTGACTAACTCACTATCTTGGCAGGTGCCAAGCAGGATCTGGTGTCGTGTCAACTGAGGCTCAAGTTCTGCTAAATCCGAGGCAACCAGTTTGTCAATCAGCTCAGTAACTCCTGCACCCCGACTGCCATTGGTAACAAAATCAACCCGCTCCTTGAGTACAGGTAAAGCATTAGCAACCCCTACGGAACACTCACATAGGTCGAGAAAGGCATGATCGTTCTCAGCATCGCCTACACCAACGGTATTATGTGGTGATAATCCCAGTTCGCTCAATGCAGCGCCCAGTCCAGTTGCTTTATTCAAGCCTGAAGGCAGCACCATCACAGCACCCTTGTTAAAGATTATTTGTAACTCCAGCCCCAGCTCACGGATTACCTCAAGCACTGTGGTTTCATGAGGATGCCAGGTCGCAACGATCACCTTGCCCACAGAGAACGGATCTACGCCTCTTTCGCGTAGCGCTTTGATAAATTCCGCTGATGGGCGATCGCCTAGTAGCTTTTCTTCCTGGGTAGCGTTTTGGTACAGCAAAGCTCCGTTCTCTGCTACAATCCGATCAAACAAGTCGGCGTAAGGAAAGACGTGCAGTAAGTCGTCTATCTGCCTACCAGTTACTAGAATTAGCCTCCGACCAGAGTCTCGCAGGCGCTCAAGCGCAGCTAAGGTTGTTTCATCCACCTGACCATTATGAGCTAGGGTTCCATCATAATCACAGGCAAGTGCAAGATAGCGCATAGACAATTTACTGATAAAAGAACAACTTTGGCAGTTTGGGAAAATTGGAATTTTATAGAAAACATTCAGTTGCCAACTTCTACCTTGAGAAGACTTTTGCTTGCATATTTAGGTAGAGTTGCACATCAACCTGTAGTAGTTCTCATCTGAAAGTACCCTCCACAACATTTTGAGGCTTACCTTTTCCAAAGGAGAGGATATTGTTGACAGTTGTATCCAGAATGCGCTGAACTGCCTCACGGGTATTAAAGGCACTATGAGGGGTGATGATAACATTGCGTAGGCGTAGCAGAATATGGTCGGCTAACAGCGTTTCCATGTTGTGCTGCTTGCGATAAACCGAGCGCAGCAGTTCGGCTTCCTCGCGCATCACGGGTTCTTCTGGCAAAACATCCAACCCCGCTGCGGCTACTTTCCCCTCGGCTAGAGCGTGAAGCAAAGCTTGAACATCTACTAAACTA
>NZ_JBGTFY010000213.1:0-3134 GCF_041747015.1 Nostoc sp. | reverse complement strand
CCGCCAATTGGTCTATTATCCGCAATATTGCCATCAATCTCGCTCGTCTGGGCGGTTATGATTCTCTCACCAAGGCGGAACGATTTCTTGCCCATGACATCGACAAGCTATTTTTACTTCTAGAATGAATTATCCCTGGGGGAATTGTCTGAACTGACTGAGGAGTATCGAGTATTGGTGTATCGGTTCGCGTTGCCGACGTAGCATCGGGGACGAAATAATTATTATCTTCTTGCTCGCCCGTCACCACAATTTCAATCAACTCATTCTCATCCGCCGAGGTTTCACCTTGCTGTGTTTCACTTCCTCGCTCAATTACTTCAGGCGTTGCTGGCGTTTCATCACCTAGTTGCGTTGTCTCCTGCTGCGTCTCACTTCCTGGCTGAGGAGTGTCTGGTGGCTTTTGCGGTGGTTGTTGTGATTGTGTGGAGGACACGGCGGGCGTGAAGCTAAAAATTAAACCGTCGTCACTATCAAATATCTCAACCGTTGGCACAACTTTGGAACCTGTCACTGTTACTCGAATGCCCTTAGTAGCATTTGTTACTGTTACTAAGGTAATGCCCTCCGTTGGGTTATCTTGGCGAAACGCATTGCTACCTTGTAGGAGCAGTTGTGTATTTGGGATGTCTGCAATATAGTTATTGCCATCAATTCTTGGTAATACTTGTAACTGTTCCCCTGCTGAAGTTTCTAAAATTACTTCAATTCCATTTTGGGTTGGATTCAGCTTCACTCCAGTAATTTGTATAGCCTGGGCAAATACTGGCTGCGAGATTAAAATTACTGCTCCTGCTAGCAAAAAAGAAGGTAATAATTGCGATTTCATGCTCTATTGACTCACATCAAAATAAATAGGAATTAATACATTTGTGAGGAAGCGATCGCTCTTGTGGCAAAAACAATAGCGCTGCCAGTCCCTCGCTCAAATATGCATAGAAACTAGACTAATAATAAAGCTAGTTGTTGAATATTTTTCGCATTTATGGTGCGATCGTCTAAATGGACGGAGCTTTTTTCCTTGAACTGCATTGGTCATCGAAACCATAATAGAATCTGATAAGAATGATGCCCAAGCTGATTGCTTCAATTTCATTTATTTACCCATGCGCCTTTATTGCCAGATTACTATAAGAAATCAACAGAGCTTAGTTGAAAATTATTCTCAATATTTATTTTTATATAATATGTAATTATTGACAATACTATTTGTTACTAACTTAGTGACATAACGAGGAATTTGAGATTTTTGGGCGTGGCTTGCCGTCTGTTAAAGCATCAATTAACCAAAAACTTGTAACAAAAAGAGCGATCGCCCGTTTTGCTAATCTCATTGTTTAAAATTCCTTGGCATTGGTTTTGCTACAAGTAGATACAGCTTATGTGTCTATCCCCCTCCACACTTAGTTTTACCACCACCACAATAAGTCGCGAACCAAGGATTGAATTTAGCGGGTTCGGCGATCGCGTTACTCATCTTCAGAAGTGCCTCAAAGTTGGACTGCTCGTCACCATACCGAAAGTGCATATGTATCGGTTCATCATGGGGTGCAGTGAGAGCAAGATACTTGAACTTGTTGCAGGCTAAATCCTGCTTTTCTTCCGACTTCAACTCAAACAAATCCCAAACGGCGCTTTTGGACTGAGAGTAATACTTGGGATCGGGTGTAGCACCCATGTAGGTATAATGGCAGTCCCGCGCAATTGGTGTTTTCTTTGCTGCATCTTTGTAGAAGGTGAACTTCTCCATTTTGGAGATTGCGATTACTTTCGGGTTGCGCGGATCTTTTACAGATTCCTGTTCTGCGTTCAAATTAAAAACGCCATCAAATCCTAGATAAGGAACTTTATAGGCATTCGGGGAGACGATCTGCGTCTCAAGTGCTTGCGCCAGTTCATTGGCGATTAAAAAGGTAGCGATCACAGCAAGACAAAAACTAGGAAAATTTTTCATGATCTATTCCTGAAAATTACTTGAGAAAAATCTGAATTAGTAACTAATTGCAGGGTTGGATTAATGCACCAAGCATGGCATCAAAATTCAACTGACACTGAACCGAGGACAGTCAAAGGCGCTCCGGGGTAAAGCAAGAATCCCTGTGAGTCGTAGTATTTAATGTCAAACAGATTTTTGAAGTTAAGTGCAGTCCGCCAATTGTCGCGTCGATAGAAGATAGTGGCATCGGTTCTGACATAAGAAGGAATGGTGATTGTGTTTGGGAGTTCGGCTGCGCGATCGCCAACGAAAAACAGTCCCGCGCCAAAACCTAAACCTTGCAAGCTACCGCCCTGAATTTCATAAGTTGTCCACAAACTGGCACTGTTCCTGGGGGCATTCACCAGTCTGTCGCCTTCAGGAATGCTGTTGTCCTTGCTGACGAAGGAATCGTTTAAGCCATAGGATGCAATAATGTTCCAGCCGGGGGCAAGTTGCCCGGCGATATCCAATTCAATGCCTCGACTCTTAACTTCTCCAGCAGCAATAGAAAAATCAGTATCGTTAGGATTGGTCGTAGCTACGTTTGTTTTTGTAATTTCATAAGCTGCCAACGTTGTTGAAAGTCTGTCATCTAAAAGTTCAGCTTTGATTCCGACTTCGTACTGCGTACCGCGTGTAGGTTCTAGTAGCTCTCCAGTAGCTGTTCTAGCACTGTTTGGCACAAAGGAGCGACTGTAACTTGTATACAGCGAAATCGGTTCTATAGGTTGGTAAACCAATCCAACACGGGGTGAAAAGGCTTCATTGTAAGAATTAGATGTTTCTGAATCACTGCCATTGATCAGGTCTGGAAAGTTTTCGACATTAGAATTGACAAAATCAAATCTGCCGCCGATTAGCAATTTAAGATTTGGCAGCAATGTCACCTGATCCTGCAAATAAAGCCCTACATTATCAGTGGTTGTTTTAGCACCAAAACCTTCATCAAAATTTGTTGGAATTGGAGAGCCATAAACAGGATTGAAAATATCAATTGAAGGGAAGGAAGCTACTATGCCGAACTCGTATTCACTAATACTTCTGCTCAACTCGAAACCCAGAAGCAGTTGATGTTTTACAGATCCAGTATTGAAGTTGCCTATCAAATCTGTTTGCAAAGAATAAACTTGACTGTCTTCGGGAACTCTTGTAAATC
>NZ_JBGTFY010000212.1:0-2979 GCF_041747015.1 Nostoc sp. | reverse complement strand
ACCCGAACTAATGGTACGCAGGATAAACCGATTACTATCACTGGTACAGATAAAGCGGTAGTAAAAGGCGCTGGCAAAGCTAGAGTAGTTGAAATCAATCATGATTACATTGTATTGAACGGGTTTACTGTAGATGGATTGCACGGCAATTCAAAAAGCGCCAAAGGATATCGGGACAAATTAATCTACGTGCAGGGGAAAGAAAAGCTCTCTGGTGTCGTGGGGCTAAAAATATTGAATATGCAGATCGCAAATGCTGGAGGAGAATGCGTCCGGCTGCGCTACTTTGCTCAAAATAACGAGATTGCCTTCAACAAAATTTTTAACTGCGGGGTTCAAGATTTTAAGTTTAGGGGCGGAGGTAAAAATGGCGAAGGGATCTATATTGGCACTGCACCGGAACAAAGAAATGATGGCAAAAACCCGACAACTGATATCGATGCGTCGGCGGATAACTGGATTCACCATAATGTAATCGATACCCAAGGTAACGAGTGTGTAGATGTTAAAGAAGGAGCAAGTCGCAATATTGTTGAAAGCAACTATTGTACGGGACAGCTTGACCCTAATTCTGGGGGACTTGATTCGCGTGGAAATAATAATATATTCCGCTATAACCAGGTGTTTGGCAATATTGGTGCTGGTATACGCCTAGGAGGTGATACTTCTAGCGACGGTAGTGATAATGATGTGTACGGGAATAATATTTATGACAACGCTTCTGGAGGCATTAAGTTCCAAGCCAAGAGCCAGGGACAGATTTGTGAGAACGTGATGAAGAATAACGTAGGCGGAGACGCTGTAGGTACTTTTGGTTCGCTATTTCCCCCTACAATTGATTGCAAAAATTAAATCGGGTCATCTATCCAACCGCGATCGCTTATGCGTGCCAACATCACCTCAATCTTTCGCATAGCAAGGAGCGACAGAGCCACCATTGTATTTTCCCATCTGGTTGGTATTTGAGTAAGTAACCCCCAAGGATAGCGCTAGTTGCTCTTGAAGTCAGACCAAGGTGCGATCATTGGAGCGGGTGAAGGAAATTAATTAATATTGCCTTTATAATCTTCCTGTAAATGTATTAGGGCGTAGTTAATGCGCCCTAATACATTTAACTAATTTTCAGCAATTCCACATCAAAAATTAGCGTCGCATTGGGGGGAATTGTGCCACCCGCACCGCGCGCGCCAGAGCCTAATTCTGGGGGAATAGTCAGCTTACGGCGATCGCCTACTTTCATAGTGCTAAGTCCTTCATCCCAGCCTTTAATAACTTGTCCTACACCTAACTTAAAAGAAAAAGGCTGACCGCGATCGCGGGAACTATCAAACTTTGTGCCATCTTCTAGAGTTCCGGTGTAATGAACTACAACGGTTTGACCAGTTTTAGGAGCCGCACCCGTGCCTTCATTTAGTACCTCATACTTCAATCCAGAAGAAGTAGTTACAACTTTGTTATCGTCATCAGACATAGTATTACTGTTACTTGGTTTTTCTGTTACTTCGATTTGGGGTTGGTTTTGGGTGAGTCTATCTGCACTAGCGTTGGGCTGATTTGTAAATTGACTTACAACCAAAACGACAACACAGACTACTATGACACCAAAACTGACGATAATTTCTCTCAAAATTCTTCCTCCTCAAAATCAAGGGATAGTAGAAAGTGTTACAAACACAACAAATTTTAATTCACTCGCCTAGAAAAATGCAAATTAACGCCAGAGTTTATTTTCTAAGTCTCGCACCTGACGCTCTAGGCGATCGATCCGTCCCCGCAATTCATCGGTTTCTGATTGACGAGGAACGCCCAAGTCTTGCATCACGTTCTTAATTTGCTTTTGCATTTGGGTTTCCCAGTTTCCCTGTTCCGATTTCAATTTGTGCATCATGTCATCGACAAATACCTTAGCTTGCTCTGGGTTTAGCTTGCCATCTTTAACCAATTCGTCGCTTGCTTCGCGTAGTTTTTCCGCTACCAAAGATGTTGTGCCTACACCAAGCATTACAAGTTGCTGAAGCCAGTTATTATTGTCCATGTTTGTACCTTTTATATAAATGTTGCAATTAAACTATTACAGTTATGTGCGAATCTTATTACAATTCTATCAACTGAACATTTTTAGGAGCAGGTGCGTATTTCCCCCAAAGTTTGCTAAAAATTGTTGTAATACCTGTTGACAATAATTGACTCAAAAAATAAACTTTTTGCTATGAATACATCGCCTTCGCGGCTAGTTGCTCAAATTACCGACACTCATTTATTTGCAGAGGTTGAGCCTAAAGTTTTTGGCGTACAAAGTTATAACTTCTTGCAAGCTGTTATATAAAAATTAACTAAACTACAACCGCAGCCAGATATTTTGTTACTAACGGGGGATCTTTCTCAAGACGAAACCAGCCAATCTTACGATCGCGTACACAATTTTCTTGCCCCGCTAAATATTCCTGCTTACTGGATTCCAGGCAATCACGACAATTTACAAGTTATGGAGCAAGTATTAAAAGAGTCTCCAATTGATGCTACAAAGTCTTTTCATGCTGGCGGCTGGAATTTTTTACTTTTAAGCTCTTTAATCCCAGGCTGCGTATACGGAGAGATTTCTGGGCAAAGTTTGGAGTGGCTAGAACTTCAACTACAAAATCCTAATTTTCCTACCTTAGTCGCCATCCATCATCCACCATGCTCTATTAATTCTGATTGGATGGATGACATTAACTTACGCAACTATGAGGAGTTTTTGGCAGTTTGCGATCGCTACCCACAAATAAAATTAGTTATATTTGGTCATATTCATCAAGAGTTTGCAATGGTGCGTCATGGCGTAGATTATCTTGGTTGTCCCTCTACCTGCGTTCAGTTTCAACCTCAAAGCAAAGAATTTGCAATCGATAAGCAAGCTAAACCAGGATTTAGATTGATAAATCTCTTTGCTGATGGGACTTACAATACAGAAATCGTCCGGGCGTAAAGCGTTAAATA